>CACYCT010000100.1 GCA_902772965.1 uncultured Bacteroidales bacterium
CGGGATTCGAAACAGAATTCCGCGTGCGGATTTTTATAGGACTGCAAGATTAAGGAAGATTTCACCGCCATCGACGCAATCGCAGACGACAAGAACGTGGCTTCTGTCAAGTACGTCAGCGCAACCGGTCAGGTCAGCGACCAGCCCTTCGACGGCTTCAACATCGTCGTTATCGAGAAGGTGGACGGCACCAAGACCGTTACCAAAATCCGCAAATAATCACCACTGATTATTCAACCTAAACAGCCACGGCGTTTCGGGCGCCGTGGCTGTTTGGGTTCTGCGTTTTTGTGTAAGCCTGCGATATTTTCAGCGAATCACAGAACCCCCCTGCGAGTTGAACGTGAAGTTGTCACTTTCCACTTACCATCCGCTCAAAGTTGTCCATAATTCCGCACAGGTCGGGCGTGAGGCGCTTGCGGCACTCGTCGGCGATGGGGCCGGTCAGGCCGTTCGGCGCGGCGATCGCTCCGGCAATGGCGGCCATCGTGTCGGCGTCACCGCCCATCGAGATCGCCAACCGGATCACCTGCTCATAGTCCTCACCCTCAAGGTAACACTGAATCGACTGCGGCACACTGCCCTGGCAGGTGGCGTCAAAACCGTAGTCGGGACGCATCTCGGCCACGGTGCGCTCGAAGGTGTAGCCCATCGACTCGGAAAAGGCGCGGATTTCGGCTTTCGACTTGCCCTGCCGCGCGAGGAAGATACAGCCCGCTGTGACCTGCGCGCCGCGGATACCCTCAGGGTGGTTGTGCGACACGGCAGCGCTCACGCGGGCCAACTCCAGCGCCTGCTCGAGCGAGCGGGCGTACATCCCCACGGGGCTCACGCGCATCGCCGACCCGTTGCCGAAACTGTCAATCGGCTGCGGGTTGTCGGCCATGAGCCACTGGTGGAACCGGTTGCCGTACCCGGCGCGGGGATAGCGGCGGCCGAGTTCGAGCATGCAGCGAACGAGAACCTCGGGCGTGTGGTCGGGATCTTCAAGCAGCCACTTGGCCACGGCAAGCGTCATGACGGTGTCGTCTGTGAAGCGGCTTTCGTTGTTGAATAGGGGAAAATCGGTGGATTTTCTGCGTAGTTGGCGAAACTCGTAATAACTTCCGATGATGTCGCCGGCGATTGCTCCAAGCATAGGTAGATGATTTACAGTGTTATAGTCCAAGTTTATTCAATCGCTGTTCTGCCTGGGCCTCGATTTGCGGCGTGACGTATTTACGAACGCTGTAGAACGCCCAGAGCGCGGCCGAGAGGTCGTCGGCGAAACCGAAACCCAGCACGGGGTCGGGTACCAAGTCGGCCGGCAGGATGAAGTAGCCCAGCGCGCCGTAGATTTTGGCTTTCTCGCGCAGGGGCACGGCGGGGTCGCGCGCCACGTAGTAGAGCACGAGCAGCACCTTAACCAGTTTGCGTCCGGCCTTGCGTGCCGTGCGGCCGAGTTTGCCCCAAAATCCGCGCTCGGTGTACTCCGTCTGGTAGACGGTGAGTTCGGGCTGAACGATTTGCGTCTTCATTGGCAGAAACGTTTAAGTGCGACCCGACGTTGGGCCGGCAACAGTCAATTAGCAAAAACCATGCCGAAACGTATTCGCCACCGAAACATGGGAAACGGCAGAACTGCCGACGCGGTGCAGTCCAGTGGTTTTCAGCGTGGATGAGTTCCCGGATGAAGGCGAGAATGCAAGCGTTGGCCTCGCGGGTGAGGTCAACGCTCGGTAGCCCATAGCAGAATCGAACTGCTCTTTCAAGAATGAAAATCTTGCGTCCTAACCGATAGACGAATGGGCCGTGTGACGCGGTTGCTTGTTACGCTTCTGCGCCGATTTTATTGATGAACAAAGCCAGTTTGGATTTGAGGTTGGCGGCTTTGTTTTTTGAGATCATGTGGCGGCCGGCGAGCTTGTCGAGCATGGAGGACACTTTCTTGTAAGCCTCGATTGCTTCGGCTTTGTCGGTCATTTTGCGCAGGTTGCGAACGGCATTGCGCATAGTTTTGCCGTAGTAACGGTTGCGTGCGTTACGGGTTTCCGTTTGGCGGATTCTCTTTTTTGCGGATTTATGGTTTGCCATATTGTTGGTGTTTGTCCGTTTTGTGGTTGTGTTATTGTTTTTGTAGCCCATAGCAGAATCGAACTGCTCTTTCAAGAATGAAAATCTTGCGTCCTAACCGATAGACGAATGGGCCTGCTTGCGAAAAAGCGACTGCAAAATTAATATGATTTTTTTATCCGGCAAAATTTTTGGCGAAAAAATGGATTTTTTTCGCTGATTTTTTGCGTTTTCGGTGAATATGGGGCTGCTTTTGGGGGTTAGAATGGCGGCTGGCTGGTGTTGTTCGGTGTGGCTGCGGGATTGGCGGGTTGTTGTGGCGCGGGGTTGGGGGCTTGTGTGGCTTGTTGCGGTGTTCCGAGCAGTTCGAGTGTGTCGACGTAGATTTCGGTGACGTAGCGTTTTATTTTGTTGCGGTCTTCGTATTGTCGTGTTCTGAGGTGTCCTTCGATGTAGAGTTTGGATCCTTTTCTGACGTATCGCTCGACCACTTCGGCGTTGCGTCCCCATGCCACGATGTTGTGCCATTCGGTCCGTTCGGGCACTTGCACTCCGTTGGAATTGGTGTATGCCCGCTCGGTGGTTGCTAAGGAGAAGGATGCCATGGGTTGTCCTTGCGCGACGTATCTCACTTCGGGGTCGCGGCCGACGTTTCCGAGTAGTATGGCTTTATTTACTGACATTTGTGTGATCGGTTGTTAGTTATGTTATGGTATGGGTTGTCCTGTTCCTTTGAGTTCAAGTCCGACGCATTCATAGAACCCGAACATGAGGTTCATCAGGTGTATCGCAGTTCCGGCGCTGCCTTTGAGTTGCCGGTCGAGTGCGGCGTGGATGCTGATGCTGCTGTTGCCGGTTTGCTCAATGGCGAGCAGGCATGAGTTGGTGTTCTCCACTTCGAAGTGTTGCGGTATGTGGTTGATCAGGTAGGTGAAGTGGTGGTTTGCGTATGCGTTGTTGTACAGTTCTGCGAGCAGTTCCGCTGATGTGCTCACCGGAATGGAGACGATTGCCGCGGCTTGCCTGGGGTTGTCGGTGTGGTTGAGGGTGATGTTGATTTGGGCGTTAAAACTGTTTTGCACAGTGCGCAGGGCGGAGTGGAGTTCGTTGAGGATTTGGGTGGTGTCGACTTGTGCCGGGGTGGTGATTTGCACGTCGATGGATTGGTTGAGCATAAGGTTTTTGCCCAGCGGCAGCAGTGCGAGCAGTGTTGCCATGGCTTCGGGCGAGGGGACGACGGCGCGGGTGCAGTCTGTGACGATTCGCCGTCGTCCCATTTCAGGTAACCCGTAAGTGAGCGTGCTGTCGTGGAGGCAGTCGGTGTGGTATCCGACTGTTTTCACGTTCTCGGGAACGTTTGCGAGGGGTTGGTCGGTGAAGATAAGGTCGATTTGTTCGTAGTCGGGTTGTTCGCTGACGATCAGGTCGGTGACACCTACCAGTCCGGCGAAGGTTGCGTCGAGTCGTCGTCCTTCTTTACCGACAGCCACGACGGAGTGCAGTTTCACGTCGGGGTGGTTGAGCAGCAGTCCTGTGAGTTGGCCCATGTTTGTTGTGGGCCGGCCGTAGAGGCAGATGTTTATCATAAAAGGGTTTTTCGTTTCGGTAACGCGACGAGCGAAGTGATAACGTCGACGGCTTTGTTCCGGATCACTTCCTCGCGGAATACGACAAGCACGGTGTCGGCTCCGGCGATGGTTCCGATGATCTCGGGTGTCTTGCTCATGTCGATGTCGTAGGCCAGTCCGGCGGCGTATCCGTTGCGTGTTTTTATGATGGCGAGATTTCCGGAGAATTCCACGGACAGGACACCGGTTTTACCTCTGGGCCGTACGCCGGTGGGGTTCTGGGTGAACATGCGGCTTTCCACTTCCGACGTGTCGGGGATGATATACATGTATTCGCCTGAATCGGTGGCGATTTTGGTGATTTTCAGTGTTTTCAGGTCGCGCGAGAGTGTGGCCTGGGTCACATCGAGCCCATGCTGGACGAGCAGGTCGGAAAGTTGTTTCTGACTTCCGACACGCTGAGTTTTAACCAGTTGAACGATCAATTCAAGACGTTGGCGTTTGTTTTTCATTTTTTATGGTTATGTTTAAAAGTTAGTATGCAGTCGTGCTTGCCGGATTGGGTCTGGTTGGCATGACTTTGCAAATATATAAATTTCTATTCTGATGAATAATTACAAAATGGATACAATCCACAATTTCTAATATTTTTTCAAAATTGTTAACTAAATTTCATCACAAAATCGCCGAGAATAAGAGTTTTATCCATGTGCCCGTAAAAATTATACGCAACATTGTGTGGGTAAGAGTTTTTGCGTATCTTTGTGGGCTTCGTGGTGCAGGTGTACACATCGCCCGACGGCTCGGTGTGGACCTCGGCCGGTGACAACCTGCGCACGTTCTTCCCGGCCGATGCCACCGCCGCCGGCGCGGCAAACGTGCCCATCAGCACAACCGCCGTGACCGACACTCACACCCACGGGGTTGCGGCCGCCCATATGCCGCAACCCCGAGACGCTTTTGCCTCTTTTTTTTGGCTTGTCTGCCCGATGAATCGAGTTTTTTGAGTAAATTTGCGCCGCAACTGCGCGCGGCACACGCGGCCGGGGCGCAATTCGTTTGGATAACAGCGACAAAAGCCTAATCGTTTCAGTCAGATATGGACACAATTCAATTCCGGCGCGTGCTCCCGCACGTGTTCGCCGGGCGCGAGGACACCGGCAGCGAGATATGGCTGCGCGAGGTGAACCTCCAACGCGGAAAACGTTATCTCGTTGACGCACAAAGCGGAACGGGAAAGTCATCGATGTGCAGTTACATCTTCGGCTACCGCGTCGACTACTCCGGCACAATCGCTTTCGACGACGTGGACACGCGGCAACTCTCCGTCGCGCGATGGTGCGACATCCGCCAGCGCCACATCGCCTACCTACCGCAGGAAATGCGGCTCTTCCCCGAACTCACCGTGCTCGAGAACATCAACCTAAAAAACCGGCTCACCAACCACAAGACCGCCTCCCAAATCGCCGACCTGCTCCAATGCCTCGGCGTGGAAGACAAGGCGAACAGCCTTGTGGCCCATCTGTCCATCGGCCAGCAGCAGCGCGTGGCGTTTGTCAGAACGCTCTGCCAGCCGGCCGAGTTCTACCTCCTTGACGAGCCCGTGAGCCACCTCGACAACGAGAACAACTCGCTCATCGCCCGACTCGTCAGCCAAGAGGCCGACGCGCTCGGGGCCGCCATCATTGTCACCTCGGTGGGAAACCACCTGAACCTCAACTACGACTTAACCCTGAAAATGTAGCCGCTATGATTTGGAAACTACTCCGGAAACACGTCAGCGTGACCCAACTGGCCGGCTTCGCCCTGGCAAACATCGTGGGGCTGACCATTGTCATGCTCGCCGTTCAGATGGCCACCGACATCCGGCCCGTGATTGAGGACGAAGACTCGTTTCTGCGCCGCGACTACATCGTGATCACCCGCTCGGTGACCACAACAGGCGCGCTGATGGGTTCGCCAACCGACTTCTCCGCCGCCGACGTGGCCGACATCGAGGCGCAACCCTGGTGCGGACGCGTGGGACAATTCAGCGCGAGCGAGTTCGGCGTGGAAGCCACCGTGGGCCTCGGAGGCTCGGGACACGCCATGCGCACACAATTCTTCTTCGAAGCCATCCCAACCGACTTCATCGACGTCAACTCCGCCGACTGGACGTTCAACCCCAATCGACCCGAAGTGCCCGTAATCATCTCGCGCGACTACCTATCGCTCTACAACTTCGGCTTCGCCACCACACAGGGACTGCCGCGCATCAGCGAGGGACAAATGGAAATGATTCCCCTCCAGTTCACCCTCTCCGGCAACGGACTGCGCGAAACACTGAACGGGCGCATCGTCGGCTTCTCGACGCGGCTCAACACCGTCATCGTGCCGCAGGATTTCATGACATGGGCCAACAACCGCTACGGCGACGGCAACACCCAACGCCCGCAACGCCTCATCATCGAATCCACCTCGCCCGGCGACGTGGCCATCGACCAATATATGGAATCGCACAACTACGACGTGGCCGGCGACAAAACCAACTCCAGCCGCGCCGGACACCTGCTTACCGTGGCCACTGGCGTGGTTGTCGCCGTGGGCGCGGTTATCAGCCTGCTGGCCTTCTTCGTGCTCATGCTGAGCATCTACCTGCTGCTGCAGAAAAACGTGCGCAAACTGCAAACCCTGCTCCTGCTCGGCTACTCACCCGCCGAGGTGTCGGCGCCGTATGTGAAAATCGTTGCCGGCGTCAACCTCGCCGCACTCGTGATCGCCTTCGCCGCCGTGATTGCGATTCGAGCGTGGTATATGCCGACGCTGCGCGCGCTCGGGGTTGACGGGGGAACCATCACCACAGCGCTCCTGTGCGGCATCGTGATCATGACCGCCATCAGTGCCGGAAACATCTTCGCCATCCGCCGGCGCGTGGCCGCGCTCTGGCACGGATGAGCACCCGGCTATCCGCCGCGGGTTCAAGGCACGCATAAAAATTCCCCTTAAAGGGACACATCGCAAGCGGAAACGGCATTTTGCACAAAAAACAACATTTTTATTGATAAAGAACCCCAATCATAGAAGTTTTTTTGTACTTTTGCCGCCAAAGACTATCACTACAAACCATTACAACAACCCATTACAATGAAAAAAGGATTTTACGCCATTCTCGCGGCTGTGGCTCTGCTGAGTTCCAGCTGCCTCACCACCGGAACCTCCGGCCTCGGAACCACCGGCGGCACATCAAGCGTGCTCGGAAGCGTGCTCGGAAGCGTGCTCGGTAACGTACTGCTGGGCGGATACGGCCTCGACGCGTCGAGCCTCGCCGGAAACTGGAGTTACAACGGCGCCTCAGCCGCATTCACCAACCAGCAGGCACTCACAAAAGCCGGTGGTGTCACCGCCGCGAACAGCCTCATCCAATCGCTCGCGCCCAACTTCCAGGCAGCGGGCATCACCAAAAAGAACACGACCTTCAACTTCGGAGCCGACCAGACATTCAACGCGCAAGTCCACGGCATCCCCTTCAACGGCACCTACACGCTCAACAGAGCCAACGGCGAAATCGCCCTCAAAACCGCCGCACAAACCCTTAAAGGCAACGTGATGAAAACCACCAACGGCATCGCCCTCATGTTCGACGCCAACCAAATGGCATCGCTGCTGCAAAACGTCGGTAAAGTCGACAACGCCACCGCCATCAACGCCGTCAAGCAACTCGCCAAGAGCAAAGACGGCGCGCGCGTGGGATTCGAACTCACGCGATAACCGGCTATCCACAACCGCAACACGGGAGCGTGTCTACAAAAGGCACGCCCTCGTTTTTTTGGCGTGCCTCGAAGAGGAACTTCCGTAGCAAAAAAAGCGAAGTCTTGGAGTATCCGGCAAATCATG
Source organism: uncultured Bacteroidales bacterium (assembly GCA_902772965.1). Lineage (GTDB taxonomy): Bacteria > Bacteroidota > Bacteroidia > Bacteroidales > Muribaculaceae > Sodaliphilus. The sequence continues at coordinate 7,494 of CACYCT010000100.1, forward strand.
TCTTTCCGTAACCTTACGTCTTCTTCGCCCATAAAGTCATCTTCAGAGACGGCCGCCCCCCCCGACCCAACCATGCAAACGAAACGCAAATTGCACGGTTATTATCTTAACAAGTCTTTCTATATGTTAAATTATAGTTAAATATCGCATCTCGATGCTCGAAAATTCTGCTGTATAACATAAAAACACTACCTTTGCAGTGGTTTTTCATGGTATTAGTTTTTAAGGTTAGTGAAAGTCTCAAGTAAACGTCGTGATGACGGCAGAGAGTTTCAATCATAATAAGGTTTATGTTAATGGTATTAGAAGGTTAATTAGTTAAGCAATCCACGACGAGAGTCGCGGATTTTTTTTTGCACGCTACGGAAATTCTGCGTACATTTGCACCTCTGAAAGACAAACCATATAAAACCGGATAAACCATGACCCTTATTGACCGATTTCTGAAATACGTCACGTTTGACACCCAAAGCAACGACCAAACCGGCGTAACACCTTCCACCGACGGACAGATGACCTTCGCGCGCGCGCTCCGCGACGAACTCCAAGCCATGGGGCTCGAGGAAATCTCGCTCGACGACAACGGATACCTCTTCGCCACACTGCCGGCCAACACCGGCAAAGCCAACATACCCACCATCGGATTCATCGCCCACCTCGACACCGCCCCCGACATGAGCGGCGCAAACGTCAAGCCGCGCATCGTGCAGTACGAAGGCGGACCAATCACACTCAACCAGGAGCAGAACATCACACTCGACCCCGAACAGTTCCCCGAAATGCTCGACTACGTAGGCCAACAACTCATCGTCACCGACGGAACGACCCTGCTCGGAGCCGACGACAAAGCCGGCATCGCCGAAATCATCTCCGCCATCGAGTGGCTCCAGCAACACCCTGAGGTGAAACACGGAAAAATCCGCATCGGATTCAACCCCGACGAGGAAATTGGCCTCGGAGCACATAAGTTCGACGTGAATCTCTTCGGAGCCGACTGGGCTTACACCATGGACGGCGGCGCCATCGGAGAACTCGAATACGAGAACTTCAACGCCGCCGGGGCGAAACTCACCTTCACCGGCCTCAACGTACACCCGGGCTCGGCGAAGGGAAAGATGGTCAACTCGATGCGCCTCGCGGCCGACTTCCTCGCGCAAGTGCCGGCCGACGAGTCGCCCGAAGCCACCGAGGGGTACGAGGGCTTTTACCACCCCGTGGCACTCAACGGAAGCGTGGAGCAAACCTCGCTCGTGTTCATCATCCGTGACCACGACCGCCAGAAGTTTGAAGCCCGCAAGCGACTTATCACCGATCTGGTGGCCCGTTTCAACGAGCGTTGCCCGGGCTGCGTCGCCCTTGAGTTGAAAGACCAGTACTACAACATGCGCGAGCAAATCGAGCCCGTGATGCACATCATCGACATCGCCAAGCAGGCCATGGAGCGCGCGGGCGTCAAACCCAAAGTGCAACCCATCCGCGGCGGAACCGACGGAGCGCAACTCTCGTTCAAAGGTCTGCCCTGCCCCAACATCTTCGCCGGCGGCATGAACTTCCACGGCCGGTACGAGTATGTGCCCATCCCCTCGATGGAGAAAGCCATGCAGACCATTATTGAAATCGTTCGCATCGCCGCCGAGTAAGAAGAGCCACACACCCGCAAAAACGCGACCGGAGACCGAAAACCCGGCCGCGTATTTTTTTGTCAATAGTATCTATTCAGCGATTCAGAATCATGCCGGAAAATCTGCGTTCAAATTATCATGCGGTTTGATAAGGCTTAGTGCCGAAGGCGCGAACGACCGCGAGCGGTTGAGTCTTGCCAACTCCATGCGAGTACCTCGAAGCGAAGCATGGGGATAGCGGTCTCCCTCCGCCGCAACCTCGAAGAGGTTGAACAACAGCATAATGGGTTAATTCCGGGAGTTTTGCTTGTCTGCCCCACACCATCACGCGGTTCTGTATTTCTAAACACTCCGCCACCGTATGATATATCACCCGTTGATTCCGTTGTGCGGCATCTTCGAAGCCGAAGTTCATGGGTATTGGCTGTTACCCCACGTACATCAGACCTCCGCTCCGTCTCCTTGGGGCTGGGTTTCAGGTTCAAGAATCCATTTAACCATAGCAATCTTGATACCTATAGGCCAAAGAACGAGGAAAAACAACATCTTTTATATGCGATTTTTGTAAAATATGGACAAAAATAAAGAATAAAATCATTTGTCCATAAAATTTATTGTATCTTTGCACCGTCTTTTAAAACTGTAGAATTATGATAGCGGAATTCAAAATCAGGAACTTCTATTCATTGCGAAATGAGCAAGCGTTGAGTTTTATCCCGTCGAATGATGACACTTCGCGTGATATATACACCGAAGAGGTAGCCGACGGCGTTTCGCTTTTGAAAATCGCCTGTATCTATGGCTCCAACGCTTCGGGAAAGACAAACATCCTGAAGGCACTCGATTTCTTTTCGCAGTTCATGGTCAACGACAGTCTGCACAAAGGCGATGAGATTGGAGTTGTGCCTTTCTTGCTTGATGACGTGTCTAATAAGGAACGGTCACGGTTTGAAATGACCTTTTATCTGAACAGAGAAAAGTACAAGTTCATCATAGTTTTGGATAACAAAGTTATTTACGAGGAAGTCCTGCAAGTCTATTCCTCGGTTCAGCCAACATTGTTATACAAGCGCACTTACAATCCGGCAAAAGATGCCACAGATATTGTATTTGGCGGCAAGGTGGGGTTGCTCAAGAAAAGCAGAGAGGCGATAGAAGGGAATACTATTAATAACCGGACAGTTATCGCTGCTTTCGGGAAGTCGAATGTGGAGAAATCAAGGTTAAATCTGGTTTATGAGTTCTTTTCCCAGGGGATAGCTCCTATTATTTATCCACAGAGTAGCCTGATGAGTTTCACAAAACGTCGTATAAAAAGAGACAGAGATGGAAGACTGAAAAAGTTCATCCTGCACTTTCTGAAGGCATCAGACTTTAATATCTCCGATATCGCTATCCATGAAGAGGAAGTTGGCCTTACTCCAGAAATGGAACTGATAATTAAGAATACCCCGGGAATGCCAGAAAAAGCAAAAGAGGAAATCTTGAAGAAGGGAATGTTGCATTCGGATGAGATGTTCTTTGTGCATCACACCAGCAATGGAGATAAAGAACTTTCTGAGGAATTGGAGTCACGAGGAACCAAGAGATATATGGGGTTGGCTACAATCCTTTATGACCTGTTGGTTCACGGTGCCATTCTTCCTATTGACGAGATAGAGACAAGTATTCACTATGAGTTGCTCTCTTATTTCATTAAGGTATTTCTGGCGAACAGCAAGCGTGGCGGACAGTTGATCGTAACTACACACGATATCAACCTGCTGGATGAGGATTATATCCGCAGGGACGTGATTTGGTTTACGGACAAGAACGATGACGGTGAGTCTCAACTGATAAGACTATCAACCCTTGGTTTACACAAGACACAGTCGATTTACAATGCATACCGGCAGGAGAAACTTGTAGATTTGCCGTTCTTGGACAGTATTTATATGGATATGGATGAATACTATGAGCATGAGACATGGGAATAGAAAAGCGCGGAAAAGTATTGCCATCATCGGCGAAGGGCTGACGGAGTATCGCTATGTGGATGATATGCGTACCACTGAGCGTTATAGGTTTAGTTTGGTGCCGGGCATCCCGAAACATCCTGATTTGGATGATATCGTGAAACTTGCCAATGAACGGATAAAAGCAGGGTATGATTATGTGTTGTGCCTGATAGACATGGATGTGATTGAAGGAATCCGCGACAAAATGGAGCATTACCGTGCGCTGAAAAAGAGATACTCCAAAATCATTTTTGTGGAATCCAGCCCCTGCACAGAATATTGGTTTTTGATGCACTTTATGCCCAGACCATCAAGCAAGGAGTATGCCAACTACGATGCCGTTGCTCAAGAACTCAAGAAACACATTCCCAACTATGACAAGACGGAAGCTTTCTTCAACAAGACTCACATTTACCGTGAACTGACGGAAAAGGGCGATATGGAGAGAGCGATTGCACTGTCGCGTGAACTGGACAAATTGCATAAAACAGATCCGGAAGTGTACAAATCTTACTCGCAGATGTATAAGTTGTTTGACATCATCAAGGAGATTACGAAGTAGGTGGAACTTCTTTGTGAGTGATGGCAAAGAGATAGGCGACTGACATATATCGAATCTCTGCGCGGGGTGGAAGGTTCTTCGGAGTGGCGACGACAGCGTGACTGGAACGGTGGCAGATGCCTAACCCGGCATTAGCGCATGGGTGAGTAGGTCAAATACAGTTAAGGGTCGCGACAGGTGCGTATGTCGGACCATGCAAATTTGAGCAAAGTGCCGCCTCGATAGAAGTTGCAGTTCTTTAACCCCACTTTGGTGGAGCGAGCCTCAGCGAGGGGGATTATGGCTTGTTTTCAGGGGGCATTTTGAGGCGTTGCGGGCCGTGGGTGGCGATGTCGCGTTTGATGTGGGCGGGAATGCCGGGTTTCTCCACGATGGGTTTGAATCCGGTGCGGGTGCGCTTGAATTTTCCGTCGGCTTCGGCGCGGACCACCATGTCGTTGTATTTGACGATAAGGTATTCCGCCAGGGTGTTCCATCGCTGAATCATCTGTTTGCCCCGCAGTTGGCTGTAGTCGGTGAGCATTCCGATGGCGCGTTGCGGGTCGGTGTCGGCGAGTTGCGCGGCGCGGCGCTCGATGTCGGCTTGGGCCTGAATCCAACTGTTTTGGAGCGAGTCGCGCACGGCGGCCACGGCGGGATACATCAGGCTGTATCGGGGATAAACCATATTTGCCACCCAGTTGCACACCCAATAGGCGTTGTCGCGGCTGAAGGTGACGCAGTCGGCGTTGGGTGTGTTGAAGCAGTCGGGTTGGCGGGCGTTGCGGCAGTACACGGGCACGTAGGCGGCCATGTTGCCGTCGTCGTTTGCCCACCACATCAGGCCTCCCACTTCGCGGGGCAGCCATCCGCGCATCTGCGCGATCCACGAGAAGGCGCTCTGCTGGGTGGAGATGGGGCGCTCGTTGAAGTAGGTTTGCCCGTCTACGTCATAGGTGAGCGGCGTGGGGCGGTAGGGAGTGTCGTACCATCCGCGTCCGGGGTCGTCGGGTTGTGTGAGCGAGAGAGGTGTGTTCTCGTAGTGGTCACGCAGAATGGCGAACACGTCGGTGAGTTCCACCTTCCGGTTGGGCACGATCCAGAGCGGCATGGGCTCTGCCGAGAGGTCGCGACCTTCGGCGAAGGGCAGGTATCGGTCGAAGTTGTCGGCGAATCGGTTGTAGCAAGCCCACACGCGCGCCTCGCAGAATCGCCGTGCGCGGAAGTTGTCAATCGCGTAGGCGTCACAGAAACTGAACTCGCTGTCTTTTCCGGAGAAGTATCCGCGTTGGCGGGCGAAGGAGATGCAGTTGGCCGAGAAGCGCACGTTTTGCTTGTCGCGTTGGTCAAAGGTTCTGATTCGGCTTTGGTTGGCGTGTGCGCAGATGGCGTTGTCGGGGATACGTATTGCGACCCACACCACGGCTTTGCTTCCGGCTCCGCAGCCGTGCATTTCCATGATCCACGCCTCGTTCGGGTCGCAGATGGAGAACGACTGTCCGGTGCTGCAATAGCCGTAACGCTCGGCCATGGAGGTCATCACGTCGAGCGCCTCGCGTGCCGTGCGTCCGCGTTGCAGACCGAGTTCCATCAGGGTGCGGTAGTCGAGCAGTCCGGTGGAGTCGCGCAGTTCGGGGCGGCCGCCGAAGGTGGTTTCACCTATGGTGACCTGCCACTCGTTGATGTTTCCCATCACGGCGTAGGTGACGGGGGCTTCGGGGATTTGTCCGAGGTATTCTTTCGAGTCGCCGTTGATCACGTCCCGCATTGTTCCGGCGGGGTGTGTCGCGGCGGGGAAGTGGAGCAGGCTCCGGAATGTTCCCCACGAGTCGGCGTTGTAGGTGCAGATCACAGAGCCGTCGGCGCTGGCGTTTTTACCCACCATCAGGCTGGTGCATGCCCAAGCCGGACTCAGGCTCAGGACAAGGAGGGTACAGAGGAAAAAACGGAATTTCATATCGGTGAGGTTTTGGTTATTTGGCGAGTAGAAAAAGGAAAGGTTGGTCGAGGCGGCGTGCCCAGGAGATTTCGTCGTGTGCGTGTCCGTTGAACACGAGCGAGCGATAGTGGGCGGTGTCCCATTGTCTGTTTTTCATCATTTGGTCGAAAGCGTCCTGGTAGGCGACATAGTTGGTGTCGACGGTTTCGGTTCCGCGGTCCATGTAGAGCAGTTTGGAATTTGTCGGCAGGGTGTTTGCCACATATGCGCGGAAGGCCTCGGCCACGGGTTCGTGGTCGAATTGCGGGTTGCCGAGCGCGTTGGGGAGCATAAGGGGCAGATGGGTCGACATGCACGCCGCTCCGCCGAACACGTTGGGGTATTCACACAGGGCGTAGAGCGAAATCAGTCCGCCCATGCTCGAGCCCATGATGAAGGTGTGTGCCGCGTCGGTGTGGACACGGTATCGGCTGTCGATCATCGGTTTGAGTTCTTCTACGATGAATCTGAGGTACGCGTCGGCGTGGAAGCGGTTGGGGTTGATTTGTTCGCGCAGGGCGGAGTCGACATATTCAACGACGCGCTGGGGGTAGTAGTCGTTAAGGCGCTCGCTGTCGTCGTTGTCGATTCCTACAATGATTGTCGGGCGCATCTTGCCTTCTTTGATGAGGCGTCCGGCCACCTCGTCGACCTGCCATTCCTGGTGGTTCCAAGTGGAGGTTGAGTCGAAGAGCATTTGTCCGTCGTGCATATAGAGCACGTCGCAGGTGTCGCCGCGGTCGTAGGCGTCGGGAATCCATACGGTCACGTTGCGCGCCGAGAGGTATTTCCCGCCCATTTGCGGAAACGCTTCCACGCGTCCGTCGGAAACGCTGACCGGACTCGGTTTTGCGCAGGCGAGCAGTGTGGCGCAGAGGGCGAGCAGGAGTAGTTGTTGCAGTGGAGATTTCATGCGTCGTTGAGTGATTGTGTGTATTGGTAAAGTCGTTTGTAGAATGGGTGTCGCGTGAGTGTGGCCACGTTGCCGAGGATGATGAGTTTCATTCGCGCCCGGGTGATGGCCACGTTCATTCGCCGCAGGTCGCGCAGGAATCCGATTTGCCCGAGTTCGTTGGCGCGCACGAGCGAGATGACGATGATGTCGCGCTCCTGTCCCTGAAAACCGTCGATGGTGTTGACGGTGATGGCTTGGCGATAGGGTTTGAGCGCGTTGTTTTTCCGCAACAGCGAGCGGAGGTATTGCACCTGGGCGCGGTAGGGCGAGATCAGGCCGATGTCGATGTGTTCTTCACTGATACGTGTTCGCCCGATACGTTCGAGGTATGTCGCGAGGGTATCGAGCGTGAGTGCGGCTTCGGCCTGGTTGACGCGTCCGAAGTTGCGTGTGGCTTGTTCGGCGGAGTCGTCGAGGTCGGTGTCGATCCATGTGATGGGCGTGTCGAGGTCGAGTATGCCCCGGTGCCGCACCTCGGGCGCGCTTTGCACATGTCCGCCGTAGAACCATTCGCTGGAGAATCGCATAATCTGCTCATTGCTGCGGTACTGCACGCCGAGCAGGGTAACGGCCTCGGGCTGCGTCTGCGTGAGCCGCTCCATCAGTGTGTGTCCCAGTCCGCCTTGGAGCGCTTGGATTGACTTGACGGTGGGCGGAAGTTGGCAGTGGTCGCCGGCGAGAATCACGCGTCCGGCTTTGGCTATGGCGATCCAGCATGCGGCCTCGAGCGCCTGGGCGGCCTCGTCGATGAACAGGGTGGGGAATTTCATGCCTTCGAGCACGCGGTTGGCGCTCCCCGTGAGGGTGCATGCCACCACGCGGGCGTGGCTCATCAACTCGGCGTGGATACGGAGTTCGAGTTCGGTGATCCGGCTCCGGAGGCGGTCGATTTTCTGGTGTGCGGCTTCGGTGTTGGCGCGTCCGGCGCGCACTTCGCGCAAGGCTTTGCGGAGCGCCCAGAGTTGGTCGTAGTCGGGGTGGTCTTCAAAGCGCCGCTCGTAGGTGTGGCCGAGCATACGGTCGCCCACGCGCGAGGGGTTTCCCACGCGGAGCACGTCAACGCCGCGCTCAACCAGCCGCTCGCTGATCCAGTCGACGGCCATATTGCTTTGGGCGCACACGAGCACCTGGCTCTCGCGGCGCAGGGTTTCGTAGATGGCCTCGACCAGTGTGGTGGTTTTCCCGGTTCCGGGCGGCCCGTGCACCACGGCTACGTCTTTTGCGCGGAGCACTTGGTTGACGGCCGTCTCCTGCGTCGGGTTGAGCCACGGGAATCGCATCGGGTCGAAGCGCAGCCACTCGGCGCGGGCACCGCCGTAACAGATGGCCCGGAGGTCGGCCAGGCGGCCCTTGTCGGCGCGTGCCGCACGTTCGAGCGCGGCAATCATCAGGCGGTAACTCGTCTCGTCGAGCGCGATTTGGATACCGATCCGGTCGGCCTGCCGCAACCGGCCCACGGCCTCGCCGTCGGGAACGGTCACAATCAGGCGGTTGGCCTCGGCGCGGTTCACCGTGGCGGGAACGTCGAAATAGTCCACATCGTCCAGCCCCGTGAGCCGGAAGAACATCACGGCCCGGCCGGGTTCAAAGTTGTGGTCGTCGTCGGGGTCACTGTCGCGGGAGACTTCGATAACCAACTGATTGAGCGAGTTGTAATAACTTCGTCCGAGCGTGATTGGCAGCCACGCGTTGCCCCGGGCAACGAGGCGTTCTATACCCGCGCGCTCGTTCATGCGCCGGAATTCCTCCCGTTCGCTGTCGCGCTCAAGCAGGAGCAGGTCACGCTGCCGGAGCAGTTCGGCGGTGGGATTTACGGGAGCTGCCATCAGTGTTGAGTGCTTTTCTTGCCTAACCGGTGGCGCATAAACATGGAGGTGAGCAGGGACGTGAGCAGCCCCACCACGGCAACGAGGGCGAACACCACCACAATGTCGCTCAACCGCACCACGACGGGATAGGCGTGCGCCACGTGCATCGACGCGTCACCTCCGACGGTGAGCCAGCCGAAGTGTTGCTGACCGAGGCACAGCAGCAGTCCTATCGTGATTCCCACCGTGGCGCCCACAAGGGCAATCAGCCAGCCCTCAATGACAAACACGCGCGTGATTTGCCGGTTAGTGGCTCCGAGCGCGCTCAGGGTGGCGATGCTTTCGTCTTTCTCGATAATGAGCAGCGAAAGGGTGCTGATTACGTTAAACGTGGCGATGAGCAGGATAAACGCCATCAGCAGGAATGCCATCCACTTTTCGATGTTCACCAGTTGATATGCCTCGCGCTGCTGCATCAGACGGTCGGCCACGGTGTAGGAGGGACCGAGGCGTTGGTTGAGTTCGGCCATGACCTTTTTCAGGTTCGCTCCCGGGCGGAGCCGGAGTTCGATCTGGGTTGCCTCGACGGTGTAGTCGAGCAGCCGCCGCGCGAGGTCGATCGGAACGAAAATCAGGTCGTTGTCGTAGGCGCTCTGCCCGGCTTGGAACACGCCGGAGACAAACACTGAGTCGGTCCGGAACGCTCCCATCGGGTTGTTGATGTTCACGCGTCCCTTGCGCTGAGGGGCGTACAGGCGAAGCATACGCAGGTATCCCGGCCTGACGTGCAGGGCCATCGCCGGCCCCACGCCCACCACGGCATAGGGCGAGACCGCATCGTGGAGCATGAACTCGCCGTCGAGTAGCGTGGTTGTATCCGCTCCGTTGAGACGGGTGTAGTCGTCGGGCACACCCTTGATGCGAAGCGGCATCTGATAGTCGGCGAAAATGGCCAGGGCGTGGTCTTCCACCACCGGCATGGCCACCTCCACCTCGGGCAGCGCGCCCACGGCGGCAAGCACACTGTCGGCGCGGGCGATGGCCTTTCCCTCGGTGGCCGTGATGGCGATTTCTGGGTCGAGTTGCGCCAAACGGCTCATAATCAGGTCTTGGAATCCGTTGAACACACTCATCACGGCAATCAGCGCGGCCGTGGCCACCACCACGGCTCCGGTAGAGATAATCGTGATGATGTTCACCGCGTTGTGGGCCTTTTTCGACACCAGATAACGCAAAGCGATTTTCGTGAGTACGTTCATAGAATTTCCAATTAACCTGCAAAGTTAATACAAATCGGGCATACTGTTTCAATAAGTTTGGAAAAACGTTTTTGTGTGGGTGTTTTTCGTTTTAGTGCCGGATGAGGTGAGCATTTCCGCTGCACTTTAATTGCACTTACGATTCACGCTTTTTGGGCAATTGTGGAAAACTTTATAGCCCACGTTGTAACTAAGTTACAAAAATTTATTAACTTTGCAGTTCACAGGCAAGGACTTTTGACCCTTTCCACCGGCAAACGACCACTTAACTAATTAAGACACAGCAAACTCCTTTGTGGTTTATAAACTTTGGTCGGCTCGCTGGGCTACATCGGAGTTTCGTTTTCTAAGTATTACTTTCATGGCAAAAAAGACATATACAAAGAAAGAAGAAATGCTTAACGTTGACGCAATTCTGCTCAAGTGTAGAGATTGTTTGCGTAAACAAACGGCTTTTGTTGATTATCAAGTTTATATGAGCATAATAACCACATTATAATATTGCTGAGTTGTTATAATGTGATACAAGGGGCTTAATAACAAGTATATACGCAAAAGAACTATGATTAATATAAGAAAACTTGAAGCAGAATTGTGGGAATCGGCAGATTTATTGCGTCAGGGCAGTAAACTCACGAGCAGCCAGTATTGTATGCCTGTGCTGGCCCTGCTGTTCCTGCGCTATGCCTACAGTCGCTATAAGATGGTGGAGGCAGAGATC
>CACYCT010000101.1 GCA_902772965.1 uncultured Bacteroidales bacterium
AGACCATATGGACAACATGCGCTCCTGGCGCGTGCAGTACGAGACGGCACATCTTGAAGGCCGCGAGGAAGGGTTGAAGGAAGGCCGTGAGGAGGGTCTGAAGGAAGGCCGCGAGAAAGGGCTGAAGGAAGGCCGCGAGGAAGGTATCGAAGAAGGCGTCAGGGGAATTGTCACTGCCATGTCGGCCAACGGAATGACTGCCGAGCAGATTTCCGCCGTGACCAACCTCACCGCCGGACAAATCGAAGAAATGCTAAGCCAAACTTGACCAGCACACCAACTCGCTAATCACGATTCAATTTTTTATTGTACTTTTGTCAAAAATATAACACCTTATGGAAACCAATACCAAACAACTCGGACAAGTCAAAAACCTGATTATGCTCGCCCTGGCTGACGGTAGGGTCGAGGAAAGTGAATTGGCGCTTATCGCTGCCGTGGCCGCACGCGAGAACCTAACCCAAGAACAACTCGATGACCTGATTGAGCATCCCGAAAAAGTAAAAATTCAACTCCCCGAAGACCCTGAAAGCAAATTACGCTACCTTGAGGATATGGTAAGCCTGATGATGATTGACGGAGACTTGGACGACACTGAATTGTCAATGTGTAAACTTTACGCCATTGCGTTGGGGTATGAGTCCTCTGCCGTTGACCAACTCGTGCTTGATATAGCCGAACGAATTGATAAATAACCCCTTTACATACAACGGTATGAGTAAACACATCCTGAGCATAGCCTCCATACTATTGCTGACCTATACGGCATGCCTTGCCTGCACAAGTGCTATTGTCAGCGGCCGCCTCACGGCCAACGGACGCCCCCTTATGTGGAAACACCGCGACACCGGCGAGCAAAACAACCGTATTGAACGCGTCAAAGCCCACGACGGTTTGTTTGAGTTTGTAGCCCTGTTTGACGCTCGCGACAGTAAGGACTCAGCGGCATGGATCGGCTTTAATGAACGCGGTTTCGCGATTATGAATACCGCCTCGTACAACCTCAAGGACGACAACGTGCCCGACAGTCAGATGGACCGCGAAGGGGTTGTGATGCGTTACGCGCTGGAGCGGTGCGCCACTGTCGCCGACTTTGAGCGTGTGCTCGAGCAACTTCCCAAACCCCTTGGCGTGGAGGCCAACTTCGGTGTGATGGATGCCGATGGTAACGCCGCCTATTTCGAGACCAACAACTACAAATGGACTAAGTTTGACCTCGCCGACGATCCTTCGGGAATCCTGATTCGCACCAACTACTCCGTCAGCGGACGCAAGGACGAGGGCATGGGCTATATCCGCTTCGAAAACGCCACCGAACTGCTCCGCCCGCACATCGTTGCGGCCGACATCACGCCCGCAACCTTTACCGAAGAACTTTCGCGAACATTCTATAACAGCAAACTCAACCGGAACTACAACAAATCCTATCCCCAATGGATTGTTGACCAGGACTATATCCCGCGAAGCAGCAGCACGGCCTCTATCGTGATTGAAGGCATTGCCGCCGGCGAACCGGCCAATCTGACCGTGATGTGGTCCGCTTTGGGTTATCCCCCGTGCGCCGAAGTGGTGCCCTGTTTCCTCGGCGAAGGCGGTGTGCCGCACGAACTTACCGGCTCACTGCCCAACCGGCACAGCATCCAATCCGACCGAGTGCTCGCGCGGAAAGCCGAGGTCTTCCCCGTCAAACGCGGAAACGGAAAGCGCTATATCAATTTCTCCAAACTGTACAACCCCTCAAAAACCGGCTACTGCCAGGTACTCTCTCAGAAAAACGCCGAGACCTACCGAACCGGCTACGCCGAAATTGAGCGCCGACGCGCGCGACTTAATAAACGAAAATAATGAATAGCCCCATCGCAACCGGTCTGCTCACACTCGCATTACTTCTGGTGAGCAACGTGTTGATGACCTTCGCCTGGTATGGACACCTCAAACTCAGCCAGATGGGTGTTTCAACCCATTGGCCCCTCTTTGTCGTAATCCTGTTCTCGTGGGGTATCGCCCTGTTTGAATACGCGTTCATGGTTCCGGCAAACAGAATCGGATTCGTCGACAACGGCGGTCCGTTCACGTTATTGCAACTTAAGGTGGTTCAAGAAGTTATTACGCTCACGGTGTTCACCGTCTTTGTGACCGTTTTCTTTAAGAGCGAGCAACTCCACTGGAACCACTTCGTCGCGTTTCTGTTCCTGGTCATGGCCGTATATTTCGCATTCTTGGAAGTGGAATGATACCATCGCTGATTTTACTGGCTCTCTTGTTTGTTGTCGGTCTCGTCTTATGGCTTCATGACCGTCGAACCCGCGGGCGCGACAGCGAGGGTAATCTGCTGCCAACACAGGTCAATATTCCCGACCAAACCTGCTCCGATGACTGTTGCGGCACGCACGACGTGTGCCCGAGCGAGCAAATCCTCAACGCCGAACTCAAACGTGACATCACCTACTACGACGACGAGGAACTCGACGCTTTTGCCGGCCGTGACTCCAACTCGTATTCCGAAGCGGAAATAGAGCAGTTCCGTGATGTGCTCTACACCCTTCTGCCTGCTGACCGCATCGGTTGGGAACGCAGTCTGAAGCGCCGCGGTATCGCTCTGCCGCAACCACTTAGAGAGGAACTTATTATGCTTCTGTCTGAAAACACGACTCCATGAACGTCCTGCAATACACCTTTTTCCAGTATGCCCTGACGGGTGTAATCCTGATGAGCCTCATCGCCGCAGTGGTGGGCAGTTACGTTGTGGCGCGTCGGATGGTGTTTGTCACCGGAGGCATCACCCATGCCAGTTTCGGCGGCCTGGGATTAGGGTTCTTTATGGGTTGGAATCCCGTGGTGACGGCTGCCGTGATGGCCGTTGCGGCGGCGGTTGGCGTGGAATGGATGAGCGACCGGCGCGGTGTTCGCCGCGACTCGGCCATCGGTGTGGTGTGGACCGCGGGAATGGCGCTCGGCACACTGCTCATTTTCCTCTCTCCGGGATATGCCGGAGACCTCACGGCATTCCTCTTCGGAAATGTGCTCACCATCACACGCGCCGACCTTATCGCCGCGGCGGTTTATCTGATTGTTCTGTTCGGATTGCTCTTTTGGAGAGCCGACCGGATCATCCTTTGCGCCTTTGATCCCGATTTCGCCACCACGCAGGGGTTGCCGGCGCGGACAATCAATATGGTTATGACTGCCGTGGTGGCCGTAGGGGTGGTGTTGTCTATCCGATTGGTGGGCATTATGCTCCTGCTTTCGCTCTACACACTGCCGCCGATGATAGCCGAACTGCATACGCGGCAACTGCCGCGCATCATCGCCCTCGCCGCCGCCATAGGCATCGTTTGCTCGGTGGCCGGCCTTGCGCTTTCGGCATGGCTCAGTGTACCCGCCTCGGCCATCATCGTGCTCCTGTTGGTTGTCCTGTACACCATCGACCGACTACTGACACGCAATAAATAACCCGCCATCTGCGTTTATAAAAAGAATATACGCGTAATCTATATATGCACCAACGTGTCCAACTCTTCGCGTTTGCACTGCTGCTGCTCCTCGCAGCGGTGGCTCTCGGTGGATGTTCTGCGAAAAAGAACACCGCCGGCTCGCGCTTTTGGCAAGCGATGAACACGCGATATAACGTTTACTATCACGGACGTACACACTACGACGAGCAAATCAAAGAGTTGGAAGAAGAATACGAGGACGACTACTCGCAACACGTCTTCGTTCACCCCGCCGAAGCGCGCTCCAATCCCAAAGCGCCGCAGCCCAAAGGGTCTTTCGACCGGACTATCGAGAAGATGCAGAAAGCCATCGCGCTGCACTCCATTAAAAAGAAGCCCAAGAAAAAATCCGGAAAATCATCCGACCCCAAGTACAAGGAGTGGATGGCCCGCGAGGAGTATAACCCCTTTATGCACAACTGCTGGTACCTTCTCGCCAAAGCGCAATATATGAAAGGCGACTTCCTCAACGCCGCCGCCACATTCCGTTACATCTCGCGTCACTTCTCATGGAAACCCACGCTCGTACAGGAAGCCCAAGTGTGGGAAGCGCTCAGTTATTGCGCGCTCGGGTGGCCCGGCGAGGCCGAAAACGTTCTTTCCCGCGTGCATATCGACCAGATTGAAGATGCGCGTGTGCGTGGACTGGCCAATCTTGCCATGGCCGACTTTTATATTAAAGACCACCAGACCGAAACCGCCATTCCCTACCTGAGCGAAGCCGTTAAGAAGGCGAAAGGAGCGCAGAAAGTGCGTCTCAACTTCCTGCTCGGGCAACTTTATCAGGAAAACGGCCAAGACCGGCTCGCCTACGATGCCTACAAGCGCGCCGGCAGCAGCAACAGCAGTTCCTATCGCACCAAGTTCAACGCCCGAATCCGGCAGTCGGCCGTTTACCAGGGCACAAACGTGGAAAGCGAAGTGCGCGCCCTGCGGCGCATGACACGATACGACCGGAACAAAGAGTATCAAGACCAAATCTACTACGCCATCGGCAACCTCTATCTCGCCCGGGAAGACACAACACACGCCATTGAAAACTATATCAAGGCGGCCGAAAAGAGTACGCGTAACGGCATCGACAAGGCCATCAGCCAACTCACACTCGGACAAATCTACTTCACCCGGCACCAATACGACCTCGCCCAACCCTGCTATGCCGAAGCCGTGCCCCAACTGAGCGAGGAATACCCCAATTACAAACAAATCAAACACCGCTCTGACGTGCTCGACGAACTCTCCGTATACGCCGGAAACGTCACCCTGCAAGACTCCCTGCTCCGTCTGTCGAAGATGACCGACGAGGAAGTCAAAGCCGTAATCAAAAAAATCATCGACGAACTCAAGAAGAAAGAGAAAGAAGAAAAAGAGAACGCCGACCGTGAAAAATACCTCGCCGAGCAAAGCGCCAAAGGCAAACCGATAGCCGACTCAAGAAACAAACCCGAAGAGTTCTCCATCAACAACGACAAGTCGTGGTACTTCTACAACACCGCCACCAAAAACGCCGGTAAAACCGCTTTCCAGCAACTCTGGGGAAACCGTAAACTCGAGGATAACTGGCGTCGCCGAAACAAGAACACCTTCTCATTCGGCGATGAGGAGCAAACCTCCGATTCGCTGAACGTGGCCGCGAGCGATTCACTCGCCGGAGATTCCACCCAAGTTGATAAGGAAGCCCTCAAGCGGGCCGAAGACCCGCACTACGAGGAATACTACCTCAAGCAAATCCCCCGCACCGAGGAGCAGGTGCAGGCCGCGCACGACGTGATTCAGGAAGGACTGTACAACATGGGTGTCATTCTTAAGGACAAACTCGAGGACTACGACGCAGCAGCCGACGAGTTCAACAAACTACTCACCCAATACCCCGACAACACCTACCGCCTCGACACATATTATAACATGTACCTGATGTATATGCGACGAGGCGATGTGGCCAAGGCCAACACCTATCGGGACATTATCCTCGCCGAGTTTGCCGAGTCAAAAGAGGGAAAAGCACTTCAAGACCCGAACTACATCGACAACCTGCGCGCGATGAACACCGAGCAGGAGCGACTTTACCAGGAAGCCTACGACAACTACCTGGCCAACAACAATCAAGCCGTTCATCACGCCTACGAGGTGATGATGGAGAAATACCCGCTGTCGAAGATCATGCCCAAGTTCATGTTTATCGACGCGCTCAGTTACGTCAGCGAACGTGACTACGACAAGTTCAAGTCCACCATCAAAGACATGCTCCAACGCTACCCCGACACCGACATCACTCCCGTGGCATCCGGCATTGTCAAAAACCTCAACGCGGGCCGTAAACTTGAGGGCGGAGGCTCCAACGCCAGAGGCATGCTCTGGAGCACCCGACTGAGCAACGACACCACACCCGCCGACCTCGAACGGAAATTTACCCCCTTCAAGGAAGACAACGACAAACCGCAAGTGTTCATCTTGCTTTATCCCACTGATTCTGTGAGCAGCAACCTGTTGCTATACGAAGTGGCGCGTCACAACTTCAACTCATTCGTGGTCAAAGACTACGACATGGAACAGATGAACTTCGGACGCCTCGGACTGCTTGTTGTCAAGGGATTCCAGAACTTCAAAGAACTTACACACTATAAAACCATCTTCGAGCAAGACCAGTCGCTCTCCATCCCGCCGCAAGTACATCAAGTGCTCATCTCTGAGAGCAACTTCCAACTCCTGCTCTCCGAAGGACGCTCGTTTGAAGACTACTTCAACTACCTTGAGCACAAAAACGACACCGACGTGGAAGGGCAAGTGCCCGAACTCACCGGTGATGAACCCGACGGCGAGGACCAAACCACCGAAGGCACCACCGATGGCCCTGAGGCCAAGTCAAAAGCCAAAGAAAAATCCAAGTCAAAGAAAACCGAACCCAAGAAGGCAGAGCAGAAGAAAACCGAAGAGCCCAAGCGGGAGGTTAAGTCCGAGATTAAGCCTGAACCCAAGCCGGAGGTCAAGTCCGAGGTTAAGCCTGAGATCAAGCCGGAGGTTCAGTCCGAGATTAAGCCTGAGCCCAAGCCGGAGAATGAACCTGCGACCGTTGTAAACCCTGCAACACCTGTTGACTCCATTACTCCGACACCTCCCTCAAGTTCTGTCGAAGCGACCACCCCGGCAGAAACACCCACCCGGTCGGTTCGCGACAAGAAGCAGAAGTCCAAAGCCACCGCAGTCACCGAGCCTACCCGAACCAAGAAAGAGCAGACCAAACCCGCCGACAAACTGCAACCCGCCGATGCCAAATCGCAATCGCGCGATGAAAACCAACGACTGAAAGAACTCGACAAAATCGCCAAACAAAAAGCCAAAGAAGCCGAGCGCGCCGAAAAAGAGCGTCTCAAGGCTGAGGAGAAAGCCGAGAAACATCGCCAAGACTCCATCAACCGCGAGCAACGCGAGCAGGAACGTCTTCTCGAACTCGAACTCAAGGCCAAGGAAGACTCCATCAGGGAGCACTATAAGACCAAAGAGGAACTCGCCCGACAGAAACGCCAAGAACGCATCGACGCCAAGAAACAGCAAGAGCGCGAACGCAAAGAAAAACTCAAAGCCCGCGAGCAAGAACGCAAACAAAAGGCCAAAGAGCGTAAAGAGCGTCAGAAACAGCGCGAAAAAGAGCGTAAAGAGCGCGAGAAACAGAAGAAACAGGCCGCCAAGGAGCGCGAGCAAGAGCGCAAGCAAGCCGCTAAGGAAAAGGCCGAACAGCGCCGGCAGGCTCAAAAAGACCGCGAACAAGCCGTCAAAGATAAGGCTGAACAGCGTCGACAAGCGCAAAAAGACCGTGAACAGGAGCGCAAGCAACGCATCCAAGAAAACAAGGACAACCAGAACGATAAGAAGCAATCAGACGCCAACCCGGCATCATCCGGTAAGGAAAAGTCAGTCGACGATTCAAGTCCTAAGGTGAACGACAAGTCCACTCCTTCGCAATCCACCCCCGACCGTTCGGTAAGAAACCGGAAGAGGTGACCCGCCATCGGCGATGATTATAGAGAATCTGTGCCTCCGGCGCGTCGTTTACGGTAGATACACTCCGCCATAGTGGCCGTCGGAAACGGCGGGCGGGCCGAAGGTCCGACTTTGTGTGTAAGACCATGCGAGAGCCTCGAAGAGGGTCGACGCTTGGTCATCGGTCATGCGCGTAAGCCGTGCCTCGAAGAGGAACTTTCACATCGTCCGCGCCAAACAAGGACATGCAGGACAGTGCAACCTCTATCGAGGTAGCCTCGCCCCACTGCCACCTTACCCCACTTAGGCCGTACTCGCTGCGCTCGCTCCGCCAAAGTGGGGCTAAAGAACTGCAACCTCTATCGAGGTGACACGCTGGGTGTATGTCGTTGATAACCGTGTTTTGTCTCTGTAGTGG
>CACYCT010000102.1 GCA_902772965.1 uncultured Bacteroidales bacterium
ACCAAGTCGGTCTTGTCGACATAAACATAGCCTTTTTCGATGATTTCACCGAATGTCTGAACGCCTATGGGATATTTCAGTGCCATGGTTTGGTTGTTTATTGTTTGAACAGACAAAGTTAAGCATTTTTTGACAATCTAACAAAAACTTATGGCTTGATGGCGGTATATATTGAACACGTGCCAAATGTGAGCTTATGGCAGTGGGTGTCAACAAAACCGGCCTTGCTCATCAACTCAAGCATACGCTCCGCTTGCGGCACGGCGGCAATGGACCGCGGCAGATACCGGTATGCCTCACGGTCGCCGCTGCGCAATCCTCCGATAAAGGGAATCACGTGGAGGGTATATAAGTCGTATGCCCACCGGATGATGCGGTTGGTGGGTGTGGAGAGTTCCACCACGCACACCATGCCTCCGCTTCGCAGCACGCGGCACATTTCGGCGTATCCGCGGTCGAGGTGTTCAAAGTTACGCACCCCGAAGGCCACGGTCACGGCCTCGAATGTGTCGTTTTCGAAAGGCAGGTCGAGGGCATCGGCTCGGGTGAAGGTGATGGCTTGGCTCAGATGGCGTTGCTCCACCTTTTTCCGGCCCACGTTGAGCATGCCCTCGCTCAGGTCAATGCCGTGAATCATCGCCTCGGGACACCGTTTATGCAACGCGATGGCGAAGTCGCCGGTTCCGGTGGCGATGTCGAGCATACGCGGCGCGGCGACGCGTTCCACATGCCGCCCCACGAGGCTTACGGCGCGGCGGCGCCACCACCGGTCAATGCCCAGCGTCATGGCGCGGTTCATGAAGTCGTAGGCCGGGGCGATGTTGTCAAACATCCGCTCCACTTGCTCAGCCTTGCCGGCTGTGCCGTCGTGGTAGGGCTTTATCTGCTCAACGTCGGAGTTCATTGGCGTTTATTCAAGTCCGGACCAGGTGCCGACGATGTTTTTGCATTGCGTGTAGGTCGAAGGGCAGTTGAACACTTTGTACAGTTCCGAGCCGTTGGGCAGTTGCACCTCCACTTGTCGCTGGTTGGAGTCCCATCCGTTTGCGAGGATGTAAAGGTAGGTGACTGTTCCGCCGGAGGCTTGCTGCGGTTTGTTGACTGAAGCGCACATTTCCACGGTGTAGGGTCGCGTGGGCGTGTAGGCGTTATCGGCGTTCGCACCTTTGAGCAGGGCGGCGGCCATGTAGCGCTGGATGTATGGGTCGTTGGCTGGCGCGTGTTCCGAGGGAATGAGTTTAGTTTTTAGTATTCTCACTATTCCGCTGACGGTCGCGTCGCTGTTGCATAGCAGTTTGAGGCACTGCTCGCCGATGGCGTTGTCGCGCGCGAAGATTTCGATGGCCATGGGAATCATGGCTGCCGCACCTTGCGGACTGCGTCCGAGCAAACCGCTGTACACGGCTTCAAACTCTGCGTAGTCGGCGGGCACGTTGGTGAAAGTGACGGTTGCCGTGGGCGTGTCGCGTCGTCCGGTCACCGGGGCTTCGGTGTCGATAAGGCCGTCGACGGTGTATTCATGCGCTCCGTAAGTGAGGCGATTGCCATCGACTTGCGCCACCATGGCCGGCGCGGCCGCTTCGGTGGTGGCTGGCGCGCTTGTAGCGGTTTGCGCTTGCGTTTGAGTTTGGTTACCGGAGCCGCTGCCCATGTCGCAGGCCGAGAGGGCGATTAACGAGGCTGTAAGAAGGAGTAGGTTTAGTTTCATAGCGGGAAATGGGGTGCGAGAGGTGAATAAAAAATGGTAGTGCCGCACCGATTAAGTGGCGCGACACTACAAAGGTAAGCATTTTTCTCCGCTCGGGCGTGTCAGTTGCCGAGGATTTTTTCCAGTTTCCGTGTGTTTTCGGCGATTTCCTCGGGCGATACGGTGTAATTCTGCAGGTCGCCGGCGAAGTAGCGGTCGTAGGCTGTCATGTCAATCAGTCCGTGTCCGCTGAGGTTGAACAGGATGGTTTCGCCCCTTCCGGCCACTTTGCAGCGCAGTGCCTCGTTGATGGCCGCGGCGATGGCGTGGCTCGATTCGGGCGCGGGTATGATGCCCTCGGTTCGCGCGAAAAGGTTGGCGGCGCGGAACGAGTCAAGTTGCTCGATGTCGACAGCCTCAATGAGGTTGTCGTGCTTGAGTTGGCTCACGATTGCTCCACCGCCGTGGTACCGCAGTCCACCGGCATGGATGTTGGCCGGCTTGAAATTGTGGCCGAGGGTGTACATCGGGATCAGGGGCGTATATCCTGCCTCGTCACCGTAGTCGTACTCAAACACGCCCTGTGTCAGTTTGGGGCACGATGCCGGCTCGGCGGCGATGAAGCGCGTGTCGGTTTTACCGCGGAGGTTGCCGCGCAGGAACGGGAAGGCCAGTCCGGCGAAATTGCTGCCGCCGCCGAAGCAGGCAATCACCACATCGGGATACTCGCCGGCCATCTCCATCTGTTGCACGGCCTCGAGACCGATGACGGTCTGGTGCAGTGCCACGTGGTTGAGCACCGATCCGAGTGCGTATTTGCAGTTGGGCGTGCTCATCGCCAGTTCGACGGCCTCGCTGATGGCTGTTCCGAGCGAGCCTTGATAGTTGGGCGTGGCGGTGATGATGGCGCGTCCGGCTTTGGTCGACATGCTCGGCGAGGCGATTACCTCGGCGCCGTATGTTTGCATGATCGAGCGCCGGTAAGGTTTCTGCTCGTAACTGATTTTAACCATGTATACGGCCAGTTCCAGCCCGAAGTGTTTTGCAGCCATCGACAGCGCCGCGCCCCACTGTCCGGCTCCTGTTTCGGTGGTGATGTTTGTCACCCCTTCCTGTTTGCAGTAGTAAGCCTGTGCGATGGCGGAGTTGAGTTTGTGCGACCCCACCGGGCTTACCGACTCGTTTTTGAAGTAGATGTGCGCCGGTGTGTCGAGAGCGCGTTCGAGTGCGGTGGCGCGAACCAGCGGCGTCGGTCGCCAGATACGGTATTGTTCGCGCACCGGTTCCGGGATTTCGATCCACGCGTCGGTGGTGTTGAGTTCCTGGTCGGCGGCGGCACGGGAGAAGAGCGGGTAGAGGTCTTCCGGTTTGAGTGGCTGACGCGTCCCGGGGTGGATCAGCGGAGCGGGCTTGTTGGTCATCTCGGCCACGATGTTGTACCACGCCGTGGGGATTTGTTGCTCGTTGAGCAGGAATTTTTTAGTTTCCATACAAAAGAAATTAGAATACTTATACGAAATTTCCCTATATTTATATTTGTTTGCAAATATACGACAACAATTTTGATTAGCCGCAACGAGAAGTTGATTATTTTTAAAAACTACAGTATTTGGTAGGTTTGTACTGTTGCGTAAGGTGAAAAAATTAAAAAAACAGGTAGAAACGATTGTCAATTCAGAAAAAAGCATTACCTTTGCAGCACCATTTAACGGAATCGGGGTGTAGCACAGTTGGTTAGCGCGCCACGTTCGGGACGTGGAGGTCGGAAGTTCGAGTCCTCTCACCCCGACCCGACAGGGGATAACAAGCAGTCA
>CACYCT010000103.1 GCA_902772965.1 uncultured Bacteroidales bacterium
GACCATGTCGCTCATCACGTCGCCGTCGTAGTTCTTGCAAGCCCAGATGTAGCCGCCTTTGCTGCGGATTACGCGGGCCACGGCGTCGTCGATCAGGGTGTAGAAGTATTCCAAGCCACGTTTTTCGAACTCTTCTTTGTACTCTTCATACACTTCTTCGAAGATGATACGGAACTGGGCGTCGTATTTCTTTGAGATGGTGTCTTTGGTCGAGAACCAGAGGTCTTGGTTGGTGTCGAGGGCGAACTTGAAGCAGGAGTGCGCGAAGGAGCGGATGGATTTGTCGGTGTTGTGCATACCTTGGAGCACGCCTTCGCCTTTGAAGTTTTGGATTACGACTTCTTCGTGTTGTCCGCTTTCACCGTCGAAGACGAGTTTGGCCACACCGGGTTCATTTACGCGGATTTCAACGCTTTTGTACACGTCGCCGTATGCGTGACGGGCGATGGTGATGGGTTTTTCCCAATTACGCACTGCGGGGTGGATGCTCGGCAGGGTGATGGGCGTGCGGAAGACGGTTCCGTCGAGGATGGAGCGAATGGTGCCGTTGGGGCTTTTCCACATCTCGTGGAGTTTGTACTCGTCCATACGTTTGAGGTTGGGCGTGATGGTTGCGCATTTCACGGCCACGCCGTATTTCTTCGTTGCTTCGGCGGCTTCGATGGTGATTTTGTCACCGGTTTTGTCGCGTTCTGGCAGACCGAGGTCGTAGTATTCGCTTTTGAGGTCAACGAAGGGGAGGATGAGTTCATCTTTGATCATCTTCCACAGGATGCGGGTCATTTCGTCGCCGTCCATCTCCACGATGGGAGTGGTCATTTTGATTTTTTCGCTCATGATATTGTTTTTGAGTTTTTTATTCCCGGCTCCGGCAAAGTGTCGGAGCCGGGGTATAGTGGTTTGATTTGGTTTTATTTTTTGTTTTGTGCGGCGTAGTAGTTCATCAGGCAGCCGTCTGCGAGGATTTGACGCTCGTCGGCGGTGAGGTTGGTGAAGAGCAGGTGGATGTCTTTCACGCCGTCGGCTGTGATGACTTTGGCGTCGATTTCTTCCTTACCTCCGAGGATTGCCTCGCGGATGCCGGGAATGAAGACCATGTCGCCGGGTTGGTAGTCGAAGGCGGTGTCCTTGTCGATGGTGAAGGGAACGATACCCCAGTTGATACAGTTGCTGCGATAGCGTTTGGTGGCATATTCGTAGCAGATGTTGGCGTCGCCGCCGAGCACTTTCTGGCAGGAAGCGGCCTGTTCGCGTGCGGAGCCGTCGCCGGGACGGTTGGCGAACACGCAGGAGCCGAACGATGTGGTTTCGGGCGTCGCGCCTACTTGTGCGAGAGCGTCGAGTACGTTTTTCGGTGTTTTTCCTTCGCGGCGCTCAAGGTCTTGCGCTTGGATGCGTTTGCTGATTCCGACGTATTCGGGTACGCGGCGCGAGAGTGCGAACTCGGAGAGTTTCAGCGGGTTGGAGCGGTAAGACGAAGTTTCGCCGGAGGGAATGAGCTCGTCGGTGGTGGTGACGGGGTCGTGGATAACAGCGGCGAGTTCGAGCAGCATGTTCTCCTGCATGGGGTACATCTTGGGCCAGTCTTTGATGTTGGGGCCGTAGCGGAGTTCTTGGCTGAGGTCGGCGTGGTTGTATCCGTTGTAAACCCGGCGTTCGTAGATGGTTGCGTCGAAGTCGTAGGGTTTGTGGTTGTCGGTGTAGTCGATGTCGGTTGCGGCGGTGATGACACCTCCGTTGGCTGCTGTCGCGGCGATTGAGCGTGCGTCCATCAGAGCCACGAGTGAGATTTGTCCTTGTCCGGGTTTGGAGCCTTCGCGGTTGGGGAAGTTACGGGTTGTGTGGCGGATGGAGAGGCCGTTGTTTGCGGGCACGTCACCTGCGCCGAAGCACGGGCCGCAGAATGCGGGTTTGATCACCACGCCGGCTTCGAGGAGTTCTTCGGTGATACCGGAGCGTGTGGTTGCCATGTACACGGGCACCGACTGGGGATACGCGCTCATGGTGAAGTAGTCGTTTCCGATGGACTGTCCGCGCATGATGGCGGCGGCGGCGCTGAGGTTATCGTATGTACCGCCGGAGCAGCCTGCGATGATACCTTGGTCGGCCATCACTTTTCCGTCAACGACTTTGTCGACGAGGTCGATTTGAATCTTGTCGCCAAAGCGTTTGCGTGCGTCTTCCTCAACGGCGCGGAGGATTTCCACGGGGTTGGCTTGGAGTTCGTGGATGGTGTAGGCGTTGCTGGGGTGGAAGGGCAGGGCAATCATGGCCTCTTGCTTGCTCAGGTCGATACGGATCATGGCGTCGTAGTAAGCCACTTTGCCGGGTTGGAGTTCACGGAAGCACTCGGGACGGCGGTGGATCTCGTAGTGGTGTTTCACTTCGTCGTCGGTGACCCAGATTGAACTCAGGCAGGTGGTTTCGGTTGTCATGATGTCGATACCGTTACGGAAGTCGATGGGCAGGTTTTTCACGCCCGGGCCTGCGAATTCGAGCACTTTGTTTTTCACGAAGCCGGATTCGAAGGTTGCTTTGACGAGGGAGATGGCCACGTCGTGCGGGCCGATACCTTTGCGGGGAGCGCCCTCAAGCCAAACGAGCACCACCTCGGGGGCGTTGATGTCCCAGGTGTTGCGCAGGAGTTGCTTGACGAGTTCGCCGCCGCCTTCGCCAACACCCATGTTGCCGAGTGAGCCGTAGCGTGTGTGACTGTCGGAGCCGAGAATCATGTTTCCGCAAGCCACCATGGCTTCGCGTGCGTATTGGTGAATCACGGCTTGGTTGGCGGGCACGTAGATACCACCGTATTTCTTCGCGGCCGAGAGACCGAACACGTGGTCGTCTTCGTTGATGGTTCCGCCGACTGCGCAAAGCGAGTTGTGGCAGTTGGTCATGGCGTAGGGCAGGGGGAACTTCTCGAGGCCTGAGGCGCGGGCTGTTTGGATAATGCCCACGTAGGTGATGTCGTGCGACATCATGGCGTCGAAGCGGATGCGCATTTTCTTTCCTTTACTGCCGTCTACATCGTGGCTGCGAAGGATACCGTAGGTGATGGTGTTTTCGCGTGCCTCGTCGGGCGAGGGCATTCCGGTGGCGTCGTTGCGGATCTCTTTTCCGTCAACCAAGTAAACGCCGTGTTTAATCAGTTCTACCATAGTGAATTAGGAGAATGGAATTAAAGTAATGGTTATTTAGTTAATTAAAGAATTTACGTAGATTGTCATTGCCAGCATGTCGGCCGCACCTCCGGGGGAGATGTTTTGCGCGATGTATTCGCGGTTGAGTTCCCGCAAGGCGTTGAGCGAGAACCCGTCAAGTAACTGTTTCGCTTGGCGCTTGACTTGTCGCGCGGCATCGGGTCCGACCCGGTGGATGATGTTTGTGTCGTCGAGCGAGGACATGATGGACAGTAGTGTCCGGTGACATCGGTAATTGTCGCCGGCGAGAGATTGGTAGGTTGGCAGCCATTGCGTGAAGAGCATAGGGTAGCCTTTCTGGGCTGTGGCGAGTGCTCCGTCGACGCCGGTCGCTTTTACGGCGCGTTGGCCGTGGCTGTCGGTTGCCGGGTGGATGTGTTCGGCCAGGGCGGCGATGGTCATCTGCAGTTTGTCCGGGCATATTTGCTCTTGGGTATGCAACAGATGTGCGGCTGCGATGGTGGTCAGGCCGAGTGAGAAGATGGCTCCGCGATGGGTGTTCACCCCTCCGGTGGCTTGCATCATATCGTGCTCGGCGCGGATTCCTGTTTTTATGACATCGTCGGAAGCGGGTAGGGTAGAGGCGAATCCGAGGCGAGCCATGTCGGTGAAGTGTGGGCGCAGGGTTTTGATGCTTAGATACATCAGTGGGAGATCCATGTCGGAGTGTGCTCCGCAATCGGCTTGGTCCACAAGGCCGGGTTTAGGGGTTGTGTCGAGTTCGTTAAGCAGGGCACTTGCGGCAAGTTGTCCGAGCAATGAAGGCCATGTGGTCTTGGGCGTTAACGACAAGGCGGGTATCAGCCTTCCGTCGGTCAGGGCTTTGCGCACCCGGGTTGCACTGATGGTGTTGCCGTCGGAGTCTGCCACGCGGGGCATGACTGTGACTTTAAATCCGTTTTGTGGCAAGATGATGTTCATAAGTTCGACGTAGCGTGCCGTAACGGGATCGGCGGGTTCAGATCCGACGAATCGCACGCTGGCGTTCAGCGCGGGCATGATGTGTCGGGCACAGAGGTCGAGATCGAGTGCGATTTGCGTGTCGGTGGCGTCGGAGAGTTGTTTGAGGAAGTAGGTGGGGAAGGTGTGTGCCGAAATGGCGTATTCACTGCCTTCCACCACGACCGCGTTGCCGATTTCGGCACAACCGTCTTGAATCATGCGCAGGCGTTCGTCGGCAGAGAAGTCGGAGGCGTCTTCGGCAACGGCGATAACGTAAAGTGTGTCGACTTGTTGCGCGGCAAAACTGATGAGTGCCTGATGGCCGATTGTGAAGGGGTTTGCATTCATCACAATGAGGCCGTTGCGTCCCTCACGCCGAAGTTGAGTTAGGTGTCGTTTATAACGTTGGATTCCGTCGATGCCGTTTTCCATAAAGATGGCTTTGGGCGCTGCGGCGAGCATTCGGAATCCGAGGCTGGTGAAGATGTCGGCGTTCTCGGGTTTGGTGAACACTTTGAGTTGTTGCCGTCCGAGGTTGCTGGCATGGCTGATGAGGTCGGAGATGAGGCGTTGCATCATTCCTGTTCCCCGAAGGGTGGCGTCCACGGCGAGGCACTTGATGGTGTCGCCTGAGAGCCCTCCGCAGGCGATGATGTGGTCGTTCTCGGGATGTCGCGCAACCAGACAAAGGTCGAGTGTGTCGAGGCGCAACCCGTTGTTGTTCAGGAAGGCCTCCACTTCTCGCGCAAACCGGCCGATGGTGAGCGGAATGGTTGTTATTTCGATGTTATCCGACATATTGGTCTACCATTTCGCGGATTCGGTCAAGGAGTTGCGCAGTGGTGTGCTCTCGTGCGCGCATGCAGTATCGCGCCTCGTTGTCGCAGAGTAGGCATTGGCGTGGTTGCCGGCCAACTTCGTTGCGGTTCATCGGTGTGCCGTCGGGGTGAAACACGTCGAGGTCGAAGAGTCGTCCGAGTGGGTGGGTGTCTTCGAGTTCGGTTGTGATTCGTTTGGCCTCCATCGGATTAATCGAGGTCAGGAAGTATGCCTCATAGCCTGTTGTCAGGTCGTGTGCCTCGATGTGGCTGAGCGTTCCCTTAAAACACTCTAACACTGCCGTAATGGCAGCGTTAGCGATGATTAGGGAATGGGAATTACGCTTGACGGCTCCGGGCATGATCACGGTCAGGCAAACGAGTGTTTGCGTGGGGTGGTCGCTCATCAGCGAGTTTTGCCGTTGTTGGCGGCGTTCCCGTGAGGCGAGGAGTTGGTCAAGCGTAATTTCCATTTATTGAGAAATTTGCTGTTAAGCCGGTGGCTTAGTCGACGATGTTTTTGATTACGTCCATTACGGAACCGTCGCGGTTCATCACGATGCCCACCACCTTGTCGCCGAAGGGCAGGGGAGCGGGTGTTCCGATGATGGCGTTTGCGCGGTCGCGCAGGGAGGCGATTTCGACGATGTTCAGCCCGGCTTTTTTGAGGCGTTCGGCGAGTTCGGGTCGGCGCGGGTTGACGGCGATGCCGTATTCCGTTACGACTACGTCGACGGTTGAGCCCGGGGTGATGTGGGTGGTCACTTCGTCAACCACGCAGGGGATACGTCCACGCAGCAGCGGGCAAACGATGATTGACAGTGCGGAGTCGGCTGCGGTGTCGGGGTGTCCGCCGATGGCGCCGCGGATGATACCGTCGCTGCCCACGAGTACGTTCACGTTGAAGTCAACGTCAACTTCGAGTGCCGACAGGATTACGATGTCGAGGCTGTGTGTGGCCGATCCGGGTTCGTCATAGGATGCGTATTCGTTGGCTGAAACTTCCTGGTGCATGGGGTCTGACTTGAGCGATTCGGCAGCGACTTTGTCGAACGACTGCACGTCGATCAGTCGCTCAATGAGTCCTTCCTCGTGCATTTTCACCATGTGTGCGGTGATGCCGCCGAGAGCGAACGAGGCGGTGATGCCTTGGTCAATCATGCTTTGGCGGATGAATTTCACAGCTGCGAGCGAGGCTCCACCCGAACCGGTTTGGATGGAGAAACCCTGTTTGAAGTAACCGCTGTTGATGATCACTTTTGCCGCTTGCTGTGCGAGCAGGATGTCGCGCGGGTTCTTGGTGTCGCGGATGGCTCCGGAAGCGATTTTTGAGCTGTCGCCCACGGAGTCTACAACGACAACGTAGTCCACGTTGCGTTCGCTGATCGACATGGGTGTGTTGGGGTATGCCACGAGGTCGTCGGTGAGGATGACCACCTTGTCGGCATATTGTGCGTCGGGGAGTGCGTATCCGAGCGAGCCGCAGATGGATTTGGCGTTTTCCGAGCGGGAATATCCGCAGGCGTTACCCATGGGGTCGGCGCTGGAGGCTCCGAGGAAGGCCACGTCGATGTGGAGGTCACCGTTGGCGATGGCGCTGCCGCGTCCGCCGTGTGAGCGGAACACGACGGGTTCCTCCATCAGTCCGTGCGAGATTTCTTTGGCGAGGTTGCCGCGAAGTCCGGATGTGGATATTTTGGTGATTACGCCGGCTTTGATGTGGTCGATAAGTGGCTCGTGCACGTCGATGAGGCTCGATGAGGCGAGGTGCAGGTTCTTGAATCCCATCTCGGCGAGTTTGGCCACAACCATGTTGATTACTTTGTCCCCACCGCGGAAGTGGTGGTGGAAGGAGATGGTCATTCCGTCTTTGAGGCCGGTTCGCTTGATGGCTTCTTCGAGGGTGACGACTTTTGCGCCTTGTGCGGTGAGTTCGGTTCGGGCTGTGTTGTTTTTATCGGCAGTACCTTGGAAGGTTTGTTTGCCCATTGTGTCGGCAGCGTTTTTGATGAGTGCCGCGCGGTCTTTTATGCTGTTCATAATTAGATGTCCTCCTTGTTGATAATTCCTGATGCGATAGCGAGGTCGATGGTGCGTTGAGCGCGGATAACGACGGGTCGGTCAACCATTTTTCCGTTCACGGCGATAACGCCAGAGCCGCGTTGTTCGGCTTCTTTGATGGCTGCGAGGATGGTGAGCGCTTTTTGGATGTCTTTCTCTTTGGGAGCGAACACTTCGTTGACCACTTCGATTTGCCGTGGGTTGATGATGGATTTACCGTCGAAGCCGAGTTGTTTGATCAGTTCAACTTCTTTGCGGAATGTTTCCATATCGTTGAGGTTGCTGTAGACGGTGTCGAGTGCGTCGATGCCTGCGGCGCGGGCGGCCACGACGATGGTTTGGCGTGCGAGCAGGAGTTCGATTCCTTCGGGCGAGCGCTGTGTTTTCAGGTTTGCGCTATAGTCTTCGGCTCCGAGCGCGATACCCATCATGCGTTTGGAGGCGATGGCGATGTCGTATGCGTTGATTACGCCGAGTGTGGATTCGATGGCTGCCATGATTTGTGTTCGTCCGAGGCATCCGATCTCACGTTCCACTTTCTCGATTTCGGCTTCCACCTCGCGCACTTCGTCGGCGGTTTCGGTTTTAGGCATTCGGATTACGTGTACGCCGGCTTTGACGACGGCTTCTATGTCCTTTTTGCCGTAGGGGGTGTTGAGCGGGTTGATACGGACCACCATCTCCGTTGTTCCGTAGTCAATGGTTTTCAGTGCGTTGTGCACGAGCAGGCGTGCTGTATCTTTTTCGGCCATCGTTACGGAGTCTTCGAGGTCGAGCATGATTGAGTCGGGACCGTAGATAAATGCGTCCTGCATCATGGCGGGGTTGTTACCCGGCACGAACATCATCGTTCTTCTAAGTCGTTGCATAAATTCTTGGTGTGGTTAAAGTTCAGAAGATTGAGGGATTTTGTTGTCGGTCGTTTGCGCTTAGTCGGCCCAGACGTCTTTACCTGTTGCCCGCACAGCGGCCGCTGTGACCCGTGCCCGAATGGTGCAGTCGAGTGCGCCTTTGTCGGTTGCTTTCACTTCGGCGTCTGTAAGACCGAAGTTTTGTAGTGTTTCGGCGATGACCGCTTCGATTTGCTTGCCGAACTGGTAGGCCACGGTGCTGTCGAGTTCGATGTGCAGCCCGGCGGTGTTGGCGGGTGCGATTTGGATCAGAATATCACCGGATTCGAGGGTTCCGGCAACTGCATTCTTCACTTCCATAAGTTTGTAATGGTTTTGTTAGGTGGTATAAAATTGTGGTTTATGTAGGCTGTTTCTGATAGTCTTAAAACTTCGTTTTAAAGCCGTGTCAAAAGTAGTCATAAATTTCAATACCGCAAAATGTTTATGATTTTTTCACAAGATTTTATGTTTTTATAACTTTCAAAGAATCAATATTTTATAATTCATAAAAATACCGAAACTTGACAGTTTTGGTCGTTGTTCCGCTGTCAAGTTTCGGATTGTAAGTTTTAATTGTTAATCGGGCTGAATTATACGTTATATCCGGCGTGTGAATCAGTCGTTCTTAAGTCTGAGGAATGAGTAGCCGAAGCGTTCACACGCGGCGCGTTCGAGTGCCTCGCGATCATCGGGGTGGGCGATGGTGATGAGTGCTTTTGCGCGCTGTGCGAGGTTTTTGTTCCGCAGGTAGACGATTCCGTGTTCGGTGGCGACATACTGTGTTTGGAAGCGCGTTGTCACCACGCCGGCTCCCGGGGTGAGCGTGGGCACGATTTTGGATTTGCCCTTACCGGTTCTCGAGGGCAGTGCGATGAAGGTTTTTCCGCCTTCGCTCAGCGCGCCGCCGTACATGAAGTCGTGCTGTCCGCCCACGGAGGAGAAGATGGTTGTGCCGATGGAGTCGGCGCACACTTGTCCGGTGATGTCCACTTCGATGGCGCTGTTGATGGCAATCACGCGCGGGTTTTGGCGTATGATTTGCGGGTCGTTGGTC
Source organism: uncultured Bacteroidales bacterium (assembly GCA_902772965.1). GTDB lineage: Bacteria > Bacteroidota > Bacteroidia > Bacteroidales > Muribaculaceae > Sodaliphilus. Next base: position 8,969 of record CACYCT010000103.1, read on the forward strand.
CAGGCCACGTCGTAAAACTCCACGTCGCGGTTGTGGTTCAGGAAGTCGTACATGTGCTGGCTTCCGAGCGCGAGTGAGGCCACACTTTTTCCGGGTTTGATTTTTTTGAGCGAGTTGTCGATAACGCCTTCCTCGATCAGCCGCACCACGCCGTCGGTCATGGCTTCGGTGTGCAGGCCGAGGTGCTTGTGGTTTTTGATTCCGTTGAGCACGGCGTTGGGTATGCCGCCGACGCCGATTTGGAGTGTGGCTCCGTCGGGTATTTCGGCTGCGATGTATCCGCCGATGGCTTGCTCAATGGGTGTGGGCGGCCCGAACTCGAGTGCCACGGGCGGGTCGTCGCAGCGGACGGCGGCGGTGATCTGCGACTCGTGAATGAGCGCTCCGCCGCACAGATACGGCATACTCTCGTTGATTTCGGCGATGATGATTTTGCTGCATTCCACGGCCGAGACGGCGAGGTCGGCGCTCATGCCGTAGGAGCAGTATCCGTTTTCGTCGGGCAGGGAGCAGTTGATGAACGCGATGTCGAGCGGCAGTTGACGGCTGCGGAACAGGAAGGGTATTTCACCGAGGAAGGCGGGTGTCATGGTTCCGTATCCTTCGGCCACCCATTTTCGTTGGTCGGCGCAGAGGAAGAGGCTGTTGGTGAGGAATGCTTCTTTAAACTCGGGTTTGCAGAAGGGTGCCTCTCCGCGTCCGACGTTGAAGGCGGAGTAGATGGTTACGCCTTCGAGTTCGTGTCCCCGTCGCGCGAGCGCTTCCTCGAGCACGAGTGGAATCGACGTACTGCCTTGGACATAGATAGAGTCACCTGATTTGACGAGGCGCATGGCCTCGTCGGCGGTCATGTAGTTCATAGTTTTTTGTCGTTAGCGAGTTGTACAAAAGCCGCGAGTCGATCGTCGAGTTGCTGCATCAGCCATGGTGTTGCGAGTGCGGCGACGCTGATGCGCACGCCGGGTTGTTCGCTTCCCGTGGTGTTGAGGGCGATGGATGCGATGCCGCAGCGGAGCAGCATCGCCATCAGGGAGGAGCAGTCGAGATTGTGGTAGCCGATGGTGTAGAAGAATCCGTCGCTGAGTTCCTTGTCAAGGTCCCGGTCGTAGACGATGTTGAATCCGTGCTTGAGGAAGATGGCTTTTGATTCGTGGGCGCGCCGGCGGTATTCCTGCAGCGGCTGCACAAAGTCGTATCCTTCGACGGAGGCTTTCATCATGGCGGCGAGCGCGCACTGGGCGGAGTGTGATGTTCCGCTGGAGGCGGCGTAGAGGTAGGTGAGGATAAAGTTGTCGCCCATGCGTCCAAGTCCGTACATTTGCCGCAGCCTCGGGTATTCGCGTTTGAACAGGATGGGGGAGAAGGCCACGATGGCGATGCGTTCTCCGGCATAGGAGAAAATCTTGGATCCGGAGAGCATCATGATGTAGTTGTCGGTATATCGCGCGATGGTGGGCTGGAAGGGAGGCTCGAAGGGGTGCGAGAGGTCGTTGCGGAAGTCCATGCAGAGGTATGCCATGTCTTCGAGCACGATGGTGTCGTACTGCGTGGCGAGTTCTCCGATGGTTTGCAACTCACTGTCGGTGAGGCATACCCATGCGGGGTTGTTCGGGTTGGAGTAGACAATGGCGGCAACGTTTCCCTGACTGAGGTAACTTTCGAGTTTCGGTTTGAGTTTCTCTGCCCGGAAGTTGTAGATGTCGAAGGACGCGATTTTCGCGCCGGCGATTTTGGCTTGAAGCATATGCGGGGCGAACCCCGGGTTTATATATAATATGGTGTTTTTGCCTTCCTGAAGTTGGGAGCACTCGAGGATGAGCGTGTTGCAGCCTTGCATGGAGCCTACAGTCGGCACGATGCACTCTCCGGGTATGTCTTGGTTGATGAAGGCCTTGATGAATTTTGAGGCGGATTGTTTGAGGTCAGGGCTTCCGGCTATGTTGGGGTAAACGGAGGCCACGCCGCGGTCGAGCGCTTCTTTCTGCGCGTCGATTCCGATCTGGCAGGCGGGCAGTCCGGGCACTCCGATTTCGAGGTGAAGAAAAGTTTCGCCGCAATATTCTTCCAATTCTTTTGCCACGGCTACGCTTTGGCGTATGGTGGAGCGTGAGATGTCGGCGATGTCCATTCGTTTTAGGATGTCGTCGAGTACTTGTTGCGGGATTGGATATTGATTCATGGTTTTGGTGGTTGGGGTGTTTCGGTGTTATTTCTTGGCGGCTTGCAGTCCGGCGCGGAAGGCGGCGATGTTGGTGTTTACGATTTCCTCGCCTTTGCGCGCGAACACGTGCTGAATGCCGCGCTCAAACAGTTCGGGCGGGAGCATTTTGAGCACCGAGGCGGCTGCTCCGAGCAGAACCATGTTGGCGCTTCGCGGCGACTTGACTTCTTTGGCGAGTGCGTCAACGTCGAGGCGGATCACGTTTCCTTGCCGGTCAAGGTCGGCGTTGACGGCGTCCATTTCGGGGTAGTTGGGGATGTTGACGAAGGGTTCGGTGTTGGTGATGATCCATCCGTCGGGCGCGAGGTAGGGCACGTAGCGCAGCGCTTCCATGGGTTCGAGCGAGATGATCAGGTCGCAGCAGCCTCGCGGAATCAGGTCGGAGTGGATGTCGGTGTCGCTGATGCGGAGGTTCGACTGCACGTCACCGCCACGCTGGCTCATGCCGTGCACTTCGGCTTGTTTCAGATGCAGGTTTTGGTCAAGTGCGGCCCATCCGATGATGGTGGCTATCGAGAGGATACCCTGTCCGCCAACGCCGCAAAGGATTATATCTTGTTTCATAACAGTGATGTGTCTGATGGAAGTTAAAGTGAAGGTTTAGGTTATTTTTTCGCGGCGTGGCGTTTGAGAGTCTGAATGCACTCGCGTCGGGCGATGATTACCGACGGGCCGTCGTACTCGATTTCCTCGCGGATGACGCGTTCCATTTCCTCGTAGTTTTTGGGCAGGGGCACGATCACACGCACGTGTTCGGGTTCAACTCCGATTCCGGTGCAGATGGCCTCAAGGCGTCCTGTTCCGGCGCTGTCCTGTCCGCCGGTCATGCCGGTGGTGAGGTTGTCGCTGATGCACAGTGTGAGTTTGGCTTTGGCGTTGACGGCGTCGAGCAGCCCGGTCATGCCGCTGTGTGTGAATGTGGAGTCGCCGATGACTGCCACCGCGGGGTGTACGCCCGATGTTGCGGCTCCGAGGGCCATGGTGAGCGAGGCGCCCATCTCGACGCAGGTGTGGAACGCGTGGAACGGTGCGAGCCATCCGAGTGTGTAGCAGCCGATGTCGGAGAACACGCGTGCGGTGTCGCCGTAGGTGTGGATTACATTATTTAAAGCGGTGTAGAAGTCGCGGTGTCCGCAACCCTGGCACAGTGCCGGCGGGCGGGGGACGGTGGTTTGCGAGGCGGCGCGCTCGGGCAGGGGTTGCAGTCCGACGGCGAGGCGTACGCAGTCGGGGGTGAGCTCACCGGTTCTCGGCAGGGTGCCGTCGAGTCGTCCGCTGACTTTGACGGGCGTGTCAAGGATTCCGGTGAGTCGTTGCTCGACGAGGGGTTGTCCCTCTTCCATGACGATGATGCGTTTCACGCGGCTTGCGAGTTGTCGTGCCAGGGCGCGCGGGAAGGGATATTGCTGCACTTTGAGCACGGGGTAGGGGCAGCCGTTGGGGAATTGCTCCATGAGGTAGTTGTAGGCGATTCCGCAAGCGATGATTCCGATGGAGTTGTCGGTTCCGTCGGTGAGGGTGTTGAATCCCATTTCGACGGCGTCGGCTTCGAATTGCGCGAAGTCGGCGATGAGTTGCTCGTTGCGCACGCGTGCGTTGGCGGGCAGGAGTACCCATTGGCGCGGGTTCTCGGGGTAGTGTACGGTGTTTTGCTCACGCGCTTCGGTGTTTGTGCTCACCACGGCACGGGAGTGGGCCATGCGTGTTGTGAGGCGCATCAGCACGGGGATGTGTCGGCGCTCGGAGTAGTCGTAGGCTGCTTGGATGATGTTGTAGGTTTCTTGCTGGGAGGCGGGTTCGAAGCACGGCATCATGGCAAAGTCGGCGTAGAATCGCGAGTCTTGCTCGTTTTGTGAGGAGTGCATGGAGGGGTCGTCGCATGCTGTGACGACGAGTCCGCCGTTGGCTCCGGTCATGGCGGAGTTTACGAAGGCGTCGGCACAGACGTTCATGCCCACGTGTTTCATGCACACGAGGGCGCGTTTTCCGCAGTAGGACATTCCGAGTGCGGCTTCCATGGCTGTTTTCTCGTTGGCGCTCCAGTCGGAGTGCACGCCACGCTCGCGGGCGAGGGTGTTAAGTTGGATAAACTCAGTGATTTCGGTAGAGGGTGTTCCGGGGTAAGCGAACACACCTGATAGGCCTGCGTGCAGCGCACCCAATGCCAAGGCTTCATCGCCCAAAAGAAGGTTTTTGTTCATATAAGGTAGTTAATGGTTGTTCAGGTAATCAGGTCATTGTTCCTGTTAAGCGCAACGAAATTACAGATTTTTTTTTACATGGGCAAACTTTTAAGAATTATTTTCACTAATTGGCGGAGCGGTTGCGATAAGGAAAACTGAGGAAATTAGGGAAATTAAGGAGTTTAGGGGAGGAAAGGAGTTTAGGGATACCGGTATATGGTTCTTGCCAGAATCTCTGCGGCGGACGATCCGCACGCCGCACGGAGCATTTCCACTCTTTCCTTGATATAATCTGTCGTGGAGGTTCCGGGGTAAAAAATCTCGTTAATCGGCGCATCGGTGCCGAATAGTATTTTGCCGTGCAGCCCTTCGCCGATCAGTTTCCAGATGTCGGCTTCGGGCATAAAGGCTGTGTCTACAAAAGCGTTTCCGCTCTTTTTCAGGATTCTTATCACCTCGTCAACCGGTCGGCCGTGGGCAAGGACAAAACTCAGGTCTGTGTTGGCATCAATCATTTCGGCGAACCGTCCGGCATGGCACACGCTGAAATTGCCGGTATGAAGCAGCACAGGCACGTCAAGCCGACGCGCCAGTTGGAGCGAGACCGTGCTAATCTTCTTCGGCATTCACATGGCCAACGCAACCACACTGGCCGCCAGAAAACTCGCCCAAGAACAGAACAAGAAACAAAAGC
>CACYCT010000104.1 GCA_902772965.1 uncultured Bacteroidales bacterium
ACCGAGTCGGGGATGGTGACGCTTGTCAGGCCGGAGCACTCGTAGAAAGCCCAGTCGCCGATGCTCGTGACCGAGTCGGGGATGGTGACGCTTGTCAGGCCGCTGCAGCCGTAGAAAGTCCTGTCGCCGATAGCCGTGACCGAATCGGGGATGGTGACGCTTGTCAGGCCGGTGCAGCCGGGGAAAGCACTGTCGCCGATAGTCATGACCGAGTCGGGGATGGTGACGCTTGTCAGGCCGGAGCAGCCGGAGAAAGCACTATCGCCGATTGCTTTGACCGAGTCGGGGATGATGGTAGACTTGCAACCACATATTAGCGAATTTGTTGCGGTCTTAATAATCGCATTACAATTATCTCGGGAGTCGTATCGAGAATTTCCTGAATCGACCTTAATACTTGTCAGGCCGGTGCAGCCAGCAAATGCCTCTTTGCCGATGCTTTTGACCGAGGCGGGAATGTTGACGCTTGTCAGGCCGGTGCAGCCATTGAAAGCCCTGCCGCTGATGCTCGTGACCGAGTCGGGAATGGTGACGCTTGTCAGGCTAAAGCAGCCGCAGAAAGCACCTTCTCCGATACACGTGACAGAGGCAGGTATTGTGATGCTTGTCAGTCTGTTACAGTCCCAGAAAGCCCATTGGCCAATAGCGGTGACAAGATAGTTATTAACTGTACTTGGTATGACAACCTTTGTGGCATTCTTATCAATTAGTCTGCTAAGGGTTACGCTTTTGCCATCAGGATTTAGTCTGAAATCAAGGTATCGGTTTTGAGCCATAGGTGTATCGGTGGTTTAAAGGTGTTGCTATCGGGTTTGGGTGAGCAAAGTTACAGTTTTCTGATGAAATTCGGAAAGGTCTACCGGTAATTTTGCATTATTTAAGGTTTTCGGGCGATGTAGTTCCACTCCGCAGTTCAAGACATACAGACGTGAAACATAAAGGGCAATATAACGTTTTGTGCGGTAAAAGCGCTGCTTCGCGGGTTGGCAAGATTCGACCGCTCCGCGGTCGTTCGCGCCTCCGGCGCCGATTAGCCGAAAATATCGTGGAATACCCACACAAAACAGAGCACTAAAAACAGACTTCGGGTCGCGGCGATAAGGCGTGTCAATATGTGCAAAGGCTTTATGACACAAGTTCCGGATCTGGATTATTCCATACAACTCCCACCCGACGCAACACCACCGAAAATGCCACATCACGAAAAACCACACCACAAAAAAGCGGGAATTGTTTCCTATTAAAAATATTATTTGTAATTTTGCATAGCCATTTTTTTGAGCCAACACGCTTATGCTGAAAAAAAGTACAATAGAGAAAATAATAAGCGAAGATATGGCGGCCATCTGGTCGATTCTCAATATGGAAGAAAAACACCGGATAACCGATAACTTCGTGATCCACAACTTCAAAAAAAACCAAATCATCTACGCCGAGAAAGACCAGCCCAAATACCTCTGGTGTCTGATGAAAGGGAAAGTGAAGTTGTATAAAGACGGAGTCGGAGGACGACAGCAAATCCTGCGGCTGTATCGGCCCATACAATATTTCGGATACAGGGCATACTTCGCCGACGAGCCTTACGTTTCCACCGCCGCGGCTTTCGAGCCGTCGACACTCGGCACGCTGCCGATGGAACTCGTCAAAGAAATGATTGACGAGAACCGCCAACTCGCCTGGTTCTTCATCAACGAACTCTCGAGGCACCTCGGCGGCTCCGACACAAAAATCGTCACACTCACACAAAAACACATCCGCGGACGACTCGCCGAAGCGCTCATTCTCATGCGGGACAACTACGGATACGAGGACGACGGGGAAACACTCAAGATCTATATGGCGCGCGAAGACCTCGCCAACCTGTCGAACATGACAACTTCCAACGCCATCAGAACCCTCTCGGCATTCGCCCAGGAAAAAATACTCACAGTCGACGGACGACGAATCAAGATCATCAACGAAGACGCACTCAGAAACATCAGTAAATACGGCTGACAACCATGCTCATCGCACAACAGAAACGGCACGAGAACATCGCCGAATACCTTTTATATATGTGGCAAGTCGAAGACCTGCTGCGCGTGTACAACCTCGATATGCACCGAATCGATGACGAAATCATCAACCGATTCGACGCCCAACCCGAACTGAGGACGGAAATACACGACTGGTACGAAGGCCTGATCATGATGATGAAAGCCGAAAACAAAACCCACACCGGGCACCTCCAAATATGCAAAAACGTGCTCATTCGTCTCGCCGACCTGCACGCGCAACTGCTCAACGACGACCGATTCCCCGAATACAGAGCCGACTTCTACCGCACCCTACCCTACATCGTTGAACTCCGCGCAAAAGCCGGAACGCAACCCGCAGGCGAACTCGAAACATGCTTCAACGCGCTCTATGGCGTTATGCTGCTGAGAATGAAAGGAAAAGAAATCTCAACCGAAACTCAAAACGCCATCGCGCAAATCGCGCACTTCATAGGACTTCTCGCGCAATACTTCAAACGCGACGAAGAGCAACCCCTTTTCGCATCCGACCTTCAAGACAACTCAAACATATGACCACAATACTCATCACAGGCGCCAACGGTCAACTCGGACAGGAACTGCAACTCGCGCTCAACGACGAGAACCGATACCGCCTCATCAACACCGACATCACCCCGGGATACACAACCCTCGACATCACAAACCCCGGGCAAGTGCTGCAATTCTGCCAGCAACACCAACCGGACATCATCGTCAACTGCGCCGCCTACACAGCCGTGGACAACGCCGAGGACAACCCCGACACCGCACGCGCGCTCAACGCCGACGCGCCAGCCAACCTCGCGCGAGCCGCCAAACAAACCGGCGCGAGAATGATCCATGTCTCCACCGATTATGTCTTCAACGGACACGCCTGCACGCCATACACCGAAACCGACCCGACCGACCCGAACTCGGTTTACGGACAAACAAAACTCGACGGCGAGCGACAACTGCTCCAGATTCTGCCCCACGCTGTCATCATCCGAACCGCATGGCTCTACTCCCCACACGGACGCAACTTCGTGAAAACCATGCTCAACCTCGGACAGCAGAAAGACCAGCTCCGGGTGGTGTTCGACCAGGTGGGCTCGCCAACCTACGCGCTCGACCTCGCCCACGCAATAAAAACCGTGATCGACGCTCAACAATGGAGACCCGGCGTGTACCACTACAGCAACGAAGGCGCCATATCATGGTTCGACTTCACCAAAGCAATCCACCAACTCGCCGGTATCAACAACTGCCAAGTGGAACCCTGCCGAACAGACGAGTTCCCGGCCAAAGCACACCGACCGGCATACTCCGTACTCGACAAGCAAAAATTCAAATCCACATTCAACACCACCGTGCCTTACTGGCGCGACAGCCTGCAACACTGCCTCGAGCGATTATTTAACTCTTGACACCTATGCCACCGATTAACAACGAAATATCACGCCGGAGAACCTTCGCCATCATCTCACACCCCGACGCCGGAAAAACCACACTCACCGAAAAACTTCTGCTCTTCGGTGGGGCTATTCACGTGGCCGGCGCGGTCAAAAGCAATAAAATCAAGAAAACGGCCACATCCGACTGGATGGAAATCGAAAAACAGCGCGGTATCTCCGTGGCCACCTCCGTGATGGGCTTCAACTATGGCGACTACAAAATCAACATCCTCGACACACCCGGTCACCAGGACTTCGCCGAAGACACCTACCGCACCCTCACCGCCGTCGACTCCGTCATCATCGTCGTCGACGTCGCAAAAGGCGTTGAGACACAAACGCGCAAACTGATGGAAGTGTGCCGAATGCGGAACACACCCGTGATTATCTTCGTCAACAAACTCGACCGCGAAGGACGCGACCCCTTCGACATTCTCGACGAACTCGAAAATGAGTTGCAGATCAACGTGCGCCCGCTCAGCTGGCCAATCAACATCGGCGCCAAATTCAAAGGCGTGTACAACATCTACGAACACCAACTCAGCCTCTTCCAGCCAGATAAACAACACGTCACCGAACGCGTCGACATCCGCGACATCAACGACCCCGCCATCGACCAGGCCGTGGGAGAGGACGACGCGGCGCAACTCCGCGCCGACATCGAACTCATCGACGGGGTCTATCCCGAGTTCAACGAGCAAGACTATCTGGACGCAACTGTCGCGCCCGTGTTCTTCGGCTCGGCCCTGAACACCTTCGGCGTGAAAGAACTGCTCGACTGCTTCGTGCGCATCGCTCCCTCTCCACGACCTGTAACCGCCATCGAGCGAACCGTTGAACCCGGCGAGGAGCGTTTCACCGGATTCGTGTTCAAAATCCACGCCAACATGGACCCCAACCACCGGAGCTGCATCGCGTTCGTGAAAGTATGCTCGGGCGTGTTCCACCGTAACGCGAACTACCTGCACGTCCGCTCGGGAAAATCCTACCGTTTCTCGGCCCCGACCGCATTCATGGCACAGAAAAAGGAAATCATCGACGAAGTCTACCCCGGCGACATCGTAGGCCTGCCCGACAACGGCATCTTCAAAATCGGAGACACGCTCACCGAAGGCGAACAGTTACACTTCCGCGGACTGCCCAGTTTCTCGCCCGAGATGTTCAAATACATCGAAAACTCCGACCCCATGAAAACCAAGCAACTCAACAAAGGCATCGAGCAACTCATGGACGAAGGGGTGGCACAACTTTTCACGCACCAATTCAATAACCGGAAAATCATCGGCACCGTCGGCCAACTCCAGTTCGAAGTGATCCAGTACCGGCTCCTGCACGAGTACGGCGCGCAATGCCGATGGGAACCCATCAACCTGTTCAAAGCCTGCTGGATTGAAAGCGACGACCAGGAAGCACTCGACGCCTTCAAAAAACGCAAACACCAGTTCATGGCACGCGACAGAGAAGGACGCGACGTTTTCCTCGCCGACTCAAACTACGTCCTCCAAATGGCGCAACAAGACTTCCCGAAAATCAGATTCCACTTCACAAGCGAATTCTAATCCACTATGGACCAACTCATAACACTAAAGCAACTCTACAAGCAACACACCGGACTCGACCCCGTCGAACCCGTCCTGATGGACAAGTCCGGCTCCAACCGACAATACTACCGCCTCAACGACGCATCCGGACAACACTCACTCGTGGGCGTTATTGGAACCATCAAAGAGGAAAACGAGGCCTTCATCTACATGGCGCGGCACTTCAAGTCCAAAGGCTTGCCCGTGCCCGAGGTCTACCTCCAATCGGTCGACGGAATGGCATACATCCAGGAAGACCTCGGACCGTCGACACTCTACGCGCTGATACGCCGCTCATGCACCACCAGCAGTTTCACCGCCGGCGAGCGTCGACAACTCAAACGCTCCCTGCGGGAATTGGCCCGCTTCCAATTCGAAGGAAACAAAGACTTTGACTACTCCCGCTGCTACCCCGCCGCGGCCTTCGACCGGCGCTCCATCATGTGGGACCTCAACTACTTCAAATATTGCTTCCTCAAAACCATCAACGACCTCGACTTCAACGAGGCACTGCTTGAGAACGACTTTGAGCGCCTTGCCGACGAACTCCTCAAAGTGCCCGCCGAAACGTTCATGTACCGCGACTTCCAATCACGCAACGTGATGGTGCGGCCCGACAAGTCGCTCGCGTTCATCGACTTCCAGGGAGGCCGAAAGGGACCGTACTACTACGATGTGGTCTCGTTCGTATGGCAATCACGCGCGCGTTTCCCCGAATCACTGCGCAAAGAACTCGTCGACGAATACCTCACCGCGCTGCGGCATTACATTCCCGACATAAACCAAGACCAGTTCCGGAAGACTCTGCAACTCTTTGTGCTCTTCCGAACCCTGCAAGTACTTGGCGCATATGGTTTCCGCGGGTATTTCGAGAAGAAACCCGACTTTATCGACAACAGCATCATTCCCGCCATCGCCAACCTGAGACACCTGCTCGCCGAACGCTCATTCAGCGAGTTCCCCTACCTGAGCCAAGTGCTCCGGAAAATGGTTGAGAAACCCGATTTCAATGGGCCAAGACAGAAAATACTCACCATCACTGTGCTCTCGTTCGCCTACAAACGCGGAATACCCGCCGACAACTCAGGCAACGGAGGCGGATACGTGTTCGACTGCCGGGCTGTGAACAACCCCGGAAAATACGACCGGTACAAATCCTTCACCGGAGTCGACCAGCCCGTAATCGACTTCCTCGAGAAAGACGGTGAGATAACCACATTCCTCGAACACGCCTACGCACTTGTTGACAACAACGTTCAGAGATACATCGAGCGAGGTTTCACCAACCTGATGGTCGCATTCGGCTGCACCGGAGGACAACACCGCTCGGTATACTCCGCCGAACACCTCGCCCGGCACATACACGACAAATTCCCGACCGTGAAAGTCGTGCTCCACCACCGGGAACTCGGTCTCGAAAACACATTCAACCCAATTCAATCCTAACACAAACAATCTCATAACCTTATGAAAGCAATGATATTCGCGGCTGGACTGGGCACCCGCTTACAACCGCTAACCGACAATACACCCAAAGCACTCATTGAAGTGGCAGGACAAACCCTGCTCGAACGGGTTATCACACGCATGAACAAAGCCGGATTCAACGAAATCACCATCAACGTTCACCACCACGCACAAAAAATCATCGACTTCCTGTACCAGAAGGACAACTTCGGCCTCGACATCCACATCAGCGACGAGCGGAACCAACTGCTCGACACCGGCGGCGGTATCCTCAAAGCAAGACAATGGCTCGAGGGCGATGCGCCATTCCTGGTGCACAACGTGGACATACTCACCGATTTTGACCTCGCGACTTTCTATCAGCACCATCTCGCCTCCGGAGCAATGGCTACCGTGCTCGTAAAACAACGGCAAACACAACGCTACCTCCTGTTTGACTCCTCTCTGAGGCTGCGCGGATGGGCAAACAGGCAAACAGGACAAACACTACCCCCAGATGTCAAAAGTAAGTACGACAAACTCTATGCCCTCGCATTCGGGGGAATCCACATGATGTCGCCGGCCATCTTCCCCGTTCTGGAGCAACACGCCGCCGGAAGACAAGTGTTCCCCATCATACCCTTCTACATTGACAAATGTCAAGAAAACACCTTCCTTGCCTATCCGCAATCACCAAGTTACCACTGGTTTGACGTAGGCCGACTGAACACGCTCCAGCAAGCCAACGACTGGTATGCCGAGCGACAAATGTAACCCCCGGAGCGCGTCTTGGAATGGTGCCGGGGGCGTGTAGGTGGTTCTGACAAACAGGATCGGTGTCACTCCATCGGGTGGAGTTGGTCGATGGCCACACCGACAGAAGAATCCAGTTCATCGGCTTGGTCAAACATGTCATCATAAGCATTCGAGCCGCCAATCAGGCACAGCGTCTCCAGCAAGCCCAACGCCGCGCCGCCTTCTTTGGCCGTAAATTCACCTGTACCATTAAAGTGGTCGGTCAGCCCGAAGTTCAACACACCGCGTTTGGAACGGGCGTAGAACGAAACCGCACACGTCTCAAAACGCTTGCGGATATCCGCCATGTCATATAAACTCGCCTCAGGCTGGTCGTAGTCAAGCATCTTTCCGTAAAGGACGCCGGAGTCAAGCGTGCCGAGTTTAATCATCTTGTTGTCATACTGGTAGATGTACTCGCCGTTCCACACCTCGGGAGCCTGTCCGAGCAAAGAGGCGAAAAGGCTGATTTGCTTGATTATCTGCTCAGAAGCCGTCGTGCGGGCCGAGAACACGGCGTTCCACTCGCCCTTCAAATGAGGGTCTTCGCCCACAGCCACGGCCACAGAGCCGTCTATCAACGACAGCAAGCCGCTTAAATTCAGCCGGTTCATATACGGCATTCCATCAAGAGACTTCAGCATCATGCTCACTTGAGGCAAATTCACCAACCGCTCGCCTTTCACACTCATCGAAAGCACATAATCCATCGAGTTGGGAATCGCCTTGAGCACATCGGCCGAAGGCTGTGTTAAAAGCATGGACAGCAACTTATTGTAATCGCTCTGCTCGCCCGCCTCGATGTGAAGGGTCAGGTTTGCCTTTTCAGCGGCCAGGGTCATCTGCAGGTCAACGGCTTCCAAGTCGCTTTGCGTGAACAACTCTATCAACGGCATCTTTTCCACCACCTTGCGGTAACCCGCACTGCGACGCAACGCCGACTGCAACGCCAGCCGGTTCAGCCGCGCGCGAAAGGCCACATCGCTGCGCAACACCTCTTTAAGGCGTTCGTCATCAATGGCCTTCGGGTTCTTTTTCAACAGTATGTTTTTGGCGGCCTTCACGGCCTTGTCCTTTTCCACGGGCCGATTGAATCGCCCGACCATGAGGATGTCGTCTGAAATCGCGCACAGGTAGTCGCCCTGATACAGACATTGCAACCCGTCGGCCTCCGAAAAGTCGGCGCCGAAGCCGCGCGAAAGCGTTAGCCGCGCCTGCTCCGAATCACTCAAAGCAGCAATCCAGACCGTGGCGTAAGTCTTTTCGGTCATAAATCCGTAGGCCTTCGCGTCAAGGTCGAGTCCGAGGCGGGGCAAGTCGGTGAGAACCGTGGCCAGCGCCGACCCCTCACTCTCATCAAGCACTTGCCGCAAAGATTCCGGCAGCGACAGTTTCCCTTCGGCCTGCAAACCGGCATTGTCCACAATCGCGGGCACGTCAACAACCATCACGCCGATGGCATCGGAAGGAATCATTTGCTCCAACTCGCTTGAACCGGTGCAACCTTGCAGGCACACCATCGCCCATAGGGCAACGAACACATAGACTACCTTTTTCATAATCGTGCAGAATTTCGCCGCAAAATTACTATATCCGCCCGGAATACGCAATTTTTCGCCAACGAAAAACCGCCCGATTTCCGGAGAGTCCCATTGGGATTACGACACCATGGATGTAGCGGCGAGTTGGCTTGCCTCGTAGCGATGTGAATCGCGCAGGACAGCGTCGTGAAACATCAAGTAAATCAGCTCTTGAACCGGCGTGAGCGATTTTTCGCGTTCTGTGCAGAGCACGTCGTCGGCGAGCATGGTTTCAAGCATAAGCCGGCGCTCGTCTGCGGTCATGTTTTTCAGTCGACCGATGGTGCGGGGTGTGAGTACGATGGTGCGTTCCATAATTAAAAGAGGTATTAAGGTTTTGTGGTTTTTGTGTTTTGACACTGCAAAATTAGAGCGTAGATATGCCAATATCAGGCATACCAAAGTTAAAAAAACAAATAATCGATTCAAAAAAAGCGTTTGAGCATGCAGTCCTCGGCTCTCACATCAGAGTTAATGACCGGTATTGCAGTTAAAAATTCAAAATGGGGCACAAAAAAAGGGGGGCTACAACCACTGTTCGAAAGGCGTTTTGTAATTTTGTAGCCTGAAATTAGGGAAATTTAAATACTAAATGAATATGTTACAGAAAAGCGTCTTACAGCAGCAACGCGCTGCCTACCAGCCCAAACTGCCGTCAGTTCTTTGGGGACCGGTGAAAATGCAACTCGGTCAACCCACAGAATCGGTTGCCGACCAGGAAACAGTGAAATCGCTGTTTCCCTGCACCTACGGAATGCCCGAAATCACATTCGTCGAGAACGATACCCCCGACCAGCCCGCCGAGCCTATCAACGTGGGCGTAATCCTCTCGGGCGGACAGGCTCCCGGCGGACATAACGTGATCAGCGGTCTGTTCGACGGAATCAAAAGCATCCACCCCGACAGCCGACTTTACGGATTCCTGATGGGGCCGGACGGATTGGTCAAGCACAATTACAAAGAACTCACCGGCGAAATCGTTGACCAATACCGCAACACCGGCGGATTCGACATCATCGGCTCTGGACGCACCAAACTCGAAAAGAAAGAGCAATTCGACGCCGCTCTGGAAATCCTGAAGAAACTCGAAATCAAAGCCGTGGTCATCATCGGTGGCGACGACAGCAACACCAACGCCGCACTGATGGCTGAATACTTCAAAGCCAACAACGAAACCATTCAGGTAATCGGCTGCCCAAAAACCATCGACGGCGACCTGAAAAACGA
The DNA here is from genome assembly GCA_902772965.1 of uncultured Bacteroidales bacterium. Taxonomy (GTDB): domain Bacteria; phylum Bacteroidota; class Bacteroidia; order Bacteroidales; family Muribaculaceae; genus Sodaliphilus. Next base: position 10,098 of record CACYCT010000104.1, read on the forward strand.
GTTTATCGAAACCTCCTTCGGCTTCGACACCGCAACCAAGGTGTACTCCGAACTCATCGGCAACATCGAGCGCGACTGCAACTCGGCCAAGAAATACTGGCACTTCATCAAACTCATGGGACGCTCGGCCTCGCACATCGCCCTTGAATGCGCCCTCCAAACCCAGCCCAACTACTGCCTAATCGGCGAAGAGGTTGAAGCAAAGAAACTCGAACTCCACGACATCGTGCTCGACCTCACACGCCTCGTTATCGCCCGCCACGAGCAAGGCGATGACTACGGGGTGGTGCTCATCCCCGAGGGGCTGCTCCTGTTCGCTCCCGCATTCAAAAGCCTGATTGAGCAACTCGACGCCATCATGGGTGACTTCAAAAAAGAGATCAGCCTGCTCGACCCTGACGACAAAATCCACTTCATGCGCTCGCAAATGTCGAACGAGAACCTCGCCATGCTCGACAGCCTTCCCCAAACACTCGGACGCCAGCTCCTGCTCGACCGCGACTCGCACGGTAACGTGCAACTTTCGCTGATTGATACCGAAAAACTTATCAGCCAACTTGTTGGACAGGAAATCACAAAAATCAACGTCCGCCTGAAAAAGGAAAATCAGATTCCGTTCTCGACCCAGCTCCACTTCTTCGGATATGAAGGCCGCTGCGCCGCCCCGTCGAACTTCGACGCCGACTACTGCTACGCACTCGGCTACAACGCCACCAAACTGATCGCATGCGGCGTGACGGGCTACATGTCATCGGTACGCAACCTCACCGCGCCCTCGTCGCAATGGCTTGCCGGAGGCATACCCATCACGATGATGCTCAACATCGAGATGCGCAACGGCGTTCCCAAACCCGTGATCCGCAAAGCCCTGGTCGACCTCGAAGGACGTCCGTTCAAAGACTTTGCCGAACAACGCGAAACGTGGGCGATGAACACCTGCTACGTCTACCCGGGTCCGATTCAGTACTTCGGCCCCACGGAAGTGTGCGACCAACCCTCGCGAACGCTACAACTCGAACAGAACCCCTAAAACGTGTCCCGGCCGGACGGCATCCGTTCCGCCGGCTTGTGCGTGACACGATTTCTTTCCAACCCTTTATTACAGCTTGCCATCCCGCCGCGACACAACGCCGCGGCGGGATATTTAAAAACAGAAAAGCCATGAACACCATCATTCTCAAATGGAATCCCGCCATCTCGTCAGTGACGATGGAACGCTTTGAGCGCGAGCTGCTCAGTTCTGAATGGCCGGAGTTCAACTGGAGCGTGTGGGACCACCAACAGGCCCACGTCGGCGACCAGTTCTTCCTCCTCCGTGTGGGAGAGGGAAACACCGGTATCGTCGCTTCCGGCACCATCATCAGTGAGGCCTATCAGGACGAAGACTGGTCGGGAAAAGGCCGAGAGGTTTTCTACAACGACATCGCGCCCGATTTCATCCTTCACCCCGACCGATGCCCGATTCTCACCACCGAATCACTCGCCGCAGCCATGCCCGATTTTGATTGGACCGGCGGGCACTCAGGTGTGGTGCTCCCCAAAGAATACGCCGGAAAACTCAACAACATGTGGCTCAGCCTGCTCGAGCAACTCGAACTCGACGACGCCTTTGACCTTCACCGCGCCTCCGACCCCATGCTCTCCGATGAGTTTATCGACTGGGACGACGAATGAAAAACACACCACTCATCGAGTAAAACCACAAGTCAGTCGTTTTTTCGCACATAAAAACATATCGATTCAAAAAAAACTGCTATATTTGCAGCCGATATAAACCGAATTTCTCATTAACAACAAATAAACACAGACGTTATGAAAAAAATCTTATGCTTAGTTCTCAGCGCAGCGCTCCTGATCGGAGTATCCGGCTGCGGTTCGTTGAACAACACCTCGAAAGGCGCCATGATCGGCACCGGCGGTGGAGCAGCCATAGGCGCCGGCCTCGGCGCGATTTTCGGAAAAGGTAAAGGCGCTGCCATTGGCGCTGCCGTAGGCGCTGTGGCAGGCGGCGTTGCCGGTACGCTGATCGGAAAGAAAATGGACAAGCAGGCCAAAGAACTTGCCCAAATCCAAGGCGCCGCAGTGGATACACTCACCGACGTCAACGGATTGACCGCCATCAAGGTCACCTTCGACGGAGGCATCCTGTTCGACACCAACAAGAGCAACCTCAGCGCAAGCGCCAAGAACGCGCTCACACAATTCGCCACCTCACTGCTCAACAACCCCCAAACCAACGTTCAGATCCAGGGCCACACCGACAACACCGGCTCGCTCGCCGTGAACCAACGCCTCTCCAAAGAGCGCGCCAACTCCGTGATGTCCTACCTGATGAACTCCGGCGTGGCAGCCAACCGCATGACAAGCGAAGGCCTTGACTTCCAAGTCCCCGTGGCCTCCAACGACACACCCGAAGGACGCGCCCAAAACCGCCGTGTGGAAGTCTACATCAGCGCAAACAAAGACATGATTGACGCAGCCAACAACGGCACACTGCAATAAATCGCCAATACGCGAGTAACCCAACACGACGGGGATGGCCTTAAGTGCCATCTCTGTCGTTTTTTATGCATTATGCAACGCACATGCAAACCAAAAGCACAAAAATAAGCCTTAAAACTAAACAAAATTTGCCCAAACCAAAAGATTAATATAATTTTGTACGATTATAGGCTTGTAACTGAAATTGTGAGAAAACTTCTCAACATATTCCTCCTCTGCTTAGGACTGTCGATAACGTCCCATTCGGCGGCGCAATCGTCAGCCTATAAACCCATCGTTATCGAAGACGGAGCCAGAAGCGGGGACATCAACACCGATTTAAGCATTGACGTAACCGACCTGAATATCCTCCTTAATATCCTCACAGGCTTGGAGAAGGCCGAAGACTATGGCTCTCATGCCTATATAACCGGTGACAACGACATCGATGTCCAAGACCTCAACACGCTCATCAACATGCTCCTCGGGAAAGTAGACCCGCCCACAGCGTCGCAAATCACATTCGATGCCGCCACACAGACAGCAATCGACGACTCAATTCGGACCACACCCTCAGAAACCCGACAGTGGAGAGATTCCGACCGGATCATCGTCTATTTCGACAACGACGCCTCGCGCTATTACATGCTCACATATCAAGCCAACAAGTGGCTGATTACACCCATGTTCGAAGGAGCCATGCCGCTCAACAAGACCGGAGTTGTGAATGCCTTGTTTGTTCCGGGCTTAGGGCCTATGAGCCAACCCGGTCAAATCACCATCGACGGCGATTTCGGAATCTGCGACAATGGGCGATACCAACTCACAGAAGGCGACAACCTGCGAGTGCTCAGACTCGACATCCACCTGAAACACGCAGCCACACACTTAGTTCTGGAAGGCGTTATCCGACCCTGCCAACTCGCCACCACACCCCACCTGACCACGGTCGACCTCAACGATGGATTCAAATTTGACAGTGACTCCACATCCTGGCTGCCCTACAACTTGAGCCAAACAGGCATCGCCGACGGCTACATTATCACGCCCGCAGCCGGAAATGCCTTCGAACTCCAACTGACCTACACCAACAGCATCCGCCAGCCGCGGGAAGCCTATAAGCGCGTAATCAACCTCGGAGACGACTTCCAGCAAGGAAACACACTCCGAATCAGTGGCCCGCATGGCGTAGCCGCAAAACTGTGGATACGCGACATCAACTTCGACGTCAGCGACGGAAAGCGCTCCCAACTTTGGACCTGCTCCGAAACCTCACACACAATATCAGCACGCTCGGCCGACATCGTAACCATCACCCCTTTCGATGGCAACAACCCGGCGCAGCACGGCACATTCTCCGACTTCCACATCACCAACCCCGACGTGGCAACAGTTCAACAATCGGGAAACATTCTCGTTGTCCAGCCGCTGAAAAAAGGAAAATGCCAGATTACCTTCACCTACACCACCGCCACCGATGCCGCGACAATCACACGAACCCTCTCGCTGAGTGTTGACTGAACACCGGCGAAAACAAATACAGACAAACCCGAGAAGAGTTATTTTGAGATTATTACGTGAGGCGTTCCCAACAGGAGCGCCTCTTTTTACACACGCCACAAAACGCTTCGCGGGATTTCCGGCGCGACTATAATTCACACGAGACACCCTGGATGCAGATTGCTGCGCAGCACTTGCCCCTCGACTCCCGTTCGGTCGCGGGAACTCCGCGACACCGCCCGTCAAGGCCATATGCAGTATGGACGCGCCATATGTGAAATGTGAAATGTGAAATAATATCCATGTGAGAATTATTGAACATACCGACAAACCGCCCTACAATAAATTATAGGTTCTGGCGAGAGTTATGGCTTCAGATGTGTTTGACACGCCAAGTTTCTCAACCACACAATTGCGGTAATGCTTAATCGAACTCTCCGACCTGCACATTATTGCCGCAATTTCATCTAATGAATAACCCGCAGCCGAATGTTGCAACATAAACAATTCAAAATCGGTCAATTGAATAGGCCCCATCTCTTTCCAGTCTTTGTTGGCCCACTGATATTGATACCGATTTAAGTTGGGATATTTCAAGATTTCCACTACATCTTTTGTGCGATTATAGCCTTGACTTGCAGCGCAAATCGAAAGCCATAACTTGCCGGAGGAAGATAATAATAATGGAGTATGGAGGTGATTGATTATCTGCGGCTGACCACTTATGTTTTTAAATGTTATACAATAACATGCAGAGTAGAATTTCCATTCTGATGAGTTAATGTTACTCATGAAAGACATTATAGCGTAATTAATCTCTTTTAAGCGTTCAAACTCTTCAGCATCGAAAACATTCTCAGAATAGAATCGGAAACCAAGTTCAAGTGCGGTTTTCTTAGGAATGCGGGTCATGAATGGCTTATCATCAACAAAGATAAAATTTCGCTTAACGTGGTCAACGATAAGATAATGACTTTTAGAAACATTAGCCGCCGCCTTTATGGCCGATAGAATCGGCTCTATTTCGTGATACCGACAATCATCAACATCACTCGCCAATACTTTTTGCTGCAGAATTTTGAATCGATTATTCATATTAATTTATTTTTTGCAAATATAATACTTATTTCTGACATAATAGTGATGTTTAGATTAAAAATCTCGAAATAAATTAAGCCAACTTCGGTTCAAAGTTTAATCAAAATAAGCCGACAGTTCTCCCAACACGGCCGAAATCTCCAAATTCACTTCGTTATTTACAGAAACCACCTCTAACCTGTAACCACTCCCAATACAAATAAAGCAACTTATAGAAACTGACTAAATAACAAACAAATATTGAACTTACTACCGAAACCGATTATCCAAAAGTATAATTCTTCGACTCAATCAATAAAACTAAGCAATTATTGTACTTTTGTTTAATGGGTGTAAGGTTATTGATTACTACTTTTGTCAAGATTATTATTCGGAATGTTTTTGTATGATAGGATTTTTCAATCATAAACTGCTGAATTCAATCCGAGTGAGATCTCATTCATTCTATTAACCATAAATTTTTAAACTATGACAAAAAAAATCTACCTCGCGGCCATCGCCGCACTCGCGTTAGGATTCCAAGCCTACGCGCAACTCAACGTACTCCCGTCGGACGCCACCCGAATCGGCACACCGACGGCGACAGACACCACAGCGGCCACGCAAATCGCCGCCATCGACAACATGAACGCTAAAATCTCTTTCGGAGAGCCGACTGCCAACCTCACCTCTGTCGCCTCCATCGGCCGGATGGGAAACAAACTGTCTCTCTACGGAAAAGACGGCGTGCGCCTCACTGACGGCAACGCGGTCGCGCTCCGCTCGAACACCGTCGCCGGCTACCAGGTGAACGTGCCCCAGCCGCTCGCCGCCCACGCGCTCTACATCGCTGCCGACCCGCAACTGAACGAGTCCGGCTATGGGAACATCAGTTCCGCGCTCGACCTGATCAACACGCTCACGGCCAAGAGTTACCGCCTGGTTGTGCCCGGCTGTGCCGCGCTTGCTGAGCCTGAGTATCCGGAAGACCCCGACGGTCCGGTTGTAATCCGGGGCGGCGGCACGGTGCAGGATGAAGAGCCTATAGCGCAGGAACCCCAAGACTCGCTGCGTTACGGCTTTGACATAAACAATGTTCAGGCGGCGCTGCCTCAGCTGGTCACCACCGACGAGGACGGCTACCGGTACATCGACTACGGCAGTCTTGTCTCGCTGCTTGTCTCGGCCGTGAACGAGCTTCGCGCCGAAGTGGAGGCTCTCCAAAGTGCGCCCGGGCAACGCGCGCCGATGGCGCAGCCTGCCCCCACCACCGCCATCAGCGACATCGCCGCCGAGGTGGTTGAGCCCGCCCTGCGGCAGAAC
>CACYCT010000105.1 GCA_902772965.1 uncultured Bacteroidales bacterium
TACAACCCGCGATAAGGGTGTTGCTCGTGGTTTCGATTATGGCATTACAGTTGTCACGAGAATCATATTTCGTGTTACCGCTTTCAACGATTACGCTTGTCAGGCCGGTGCAGCCACGGAAAGCCTCGTTGCCGATACTCGTGACAGAGTTGGGGATGGTCACGCTTGCCAGGCCGGTGCAGTCGTAGAAAGCATACCTGCCGATGCTCGTGACCGAGTTGGGGATGGTCACGCTTGTCAGGCCGGTGCAGCCCCGGAAAGCATAATTGCCGATGCTCGTGACCGCGTAGTTAATCGCGGAGTTGGAAACTGTGGCAGGAATTACAATATCGCCAGAATACTTCTTTGGGGGTCTTACAACCTCAACTTCGTTCTCACTGATAATATTGTAGTATAAGCCATTAACTTCAAATGCACTAACCGCAAATGAAGACGAGAGGAAAATGAATAACAACAAACCTGTACAAAGAAGGCATGAGAACTGGAATTTGTGTGCTGATTTGTTTGTTATGAAGAAGTTTCGCACAGCGTTGTGAGTTGGATAAGGCTTATTAAAAAGGGGGTGGGGGAGTGGCGGTTATGTCATTTGATCCGGAAGACGCGGATGCCTATTATGGAACTTTTGGTTCCGGAGAGGTGGGCGCGCAGATTTTTCTTCTCAATCATCACCTTGCCTCCGCTCATCGAGGCATCGAGCAGGTAAATCTCTCCGGCGGCATCTTTCTCGATAATTCCGAGGTGGGAAATGTCAAGACCTTCGATTTTAGTCACCAGGCCAACAAAGTCACCGCTTCGCAGGGCGGCTTTCACAGTCTTGTCGTCGAGCCAGTTTTTGCGAAGTAACGGCATGCGGTAGTTGCGGAATCCCATCTCGTGATGACGTATCTTTCTGAGCATCAAGCTGTCGTTCTTCAAACTCTGATAAGAGCCGGCATGCTTGCTCATGTAGTCAATAGTTTTCTGAATATGCTGTGCATGAGGAAGTTCCGCGGTTATTTCTACAATATTTCCCCGTGCGGAGTTGTTAACCGCCCATTCGCTGATGTAATGCAGTCGCGAGGCGTAGTCGCCCATTATTCCGTTCCGGTAGCGCAGGTTTTCAAGGTTGGCGGCATAGTCACGCCAGTTGATGCGTCCGTTGAGCGTGGTGCGCGTGAGGGCGTAAAGAGTTTCGATAAAGGTGGTGCAGTCGAGTTGGTCGATGTTGATGGTGAGCAATTCGGTGTCGCCCTCGAGTGTGTGGGCCACGTAGGGCGTGCCGAGCAGTTGATGGGCGTAGAAGGAAACCAACTCGTTGGCCGTTTTCAACTCGGACTGGCTGCCCTTAGCGAGGAGTTGGTTGATTTTCACAGTATCCTCGGCACAATGGAAACGCATCTGTTGCAGTGAGATGGCGTTGCAACACATTGATGTGGCGCTCATAGCGAGCAGCATAAGCAATGATGAAAGTGTATTTCGAATCATGGGGTGAAATCTTTTTGCAAAAATAAGTCTTTTTTTTGAGCCGGGAAACAGTCGCGCAAAAAATGCAACGCTTTATTCAACTTAAGAAACTGTCGCGCAAAAAAGGCACGCTTTATTCAACATAAGAAACAGTCGCGCAACAAAAGACACGCTTTATTTAACATAAGAAACAGTCGCGCAAAAAAAGTCACACTTTATTTAACATAATATTGATTATGATTTTTTAAATGGTCTTTTTCGGGATTGATTTTGCGTGTGGGCCGGATTTATATGTTTTTTTGAGTTTAACGATTGCAGAGCGGAAAAAAAGTTGTACTTTTGTAAAATGTAGAAATCAAAAACTGCCCGTCATGAAAACTTACCTCATCACAGGTGCCGCCGGATTCATCGGCTGTAACTTTTTGAAATATATCCTCGCTCGGTATGACAACGACGTCCGCGTGATTGTGCTCGACGCGTTGACCTACGCCGGAAATCTCGCGTCCATTGCCGACGAGATTCAACGAGACAACGTCAACTTCGTTCGCGGTGACATCACCGACCGCGGCCTTGTGGAATCCATCTTTGCCGAAAACGACATCGACTTCGTGGTCAACTTCGCCGCCGAAAGTCACGTCGACCGCAGTATCACCAACCCACGTTTGTTCCTTGAAACCAACATCCTCGGAACGCAAAACCTGCTCGACTGCGCCCGAAACGCATGGCTTGAGGGAAAAGACGCAGCCGGACACAACGTTTACAAACAAGGAAAAAAATACCTGCAAATTTCCACAGACGAGGTGTATGGCTCGTTGTCAAAAGATTACGATGAGGCACAGACACTAACCGTTGACCCCGCCGTGGCACGTGTGGTGGCCAACAGAGGTCAGTTACAAACGTTTGGAAAACAGTTTTTTACAGAAACAACTCCCCTATCGCCGCGCTCGCCCTACTCGGCCAGCAAAACCGGCGCCGACCTTATCGTGATGGCCTATCATGAAACCTACGGAATGCCCGTAAACATCACCCGTTGCAGCAATAACTACGGGCCGTATCATTTCCCCGAGAAGCTCATTCCGCTGGTAATCAAGAATATCCTTGAAGGGAAATCACTCCCCGTGTATGGCCGCGGCGAGAATGTGCGCGACTGGCTTTACGTGGAAGACCACTGCAAGGCCATCGATATGGTGCTCAACCACGGACGCGAAGGCGAGGTGTACAACGTGGGCGGTTTCAACGAGGAAAGCAACATCAACATCGTTCGCCTCATCATTCAGATCACAGCCCGACTGATGCGCGAGCATCCGGAATATCAGCAACTACTTCGCGGTATCACTGTCGACCAGATCAACGACGGCCTCATCACCTACGTGGCCGACCGCCCGGGCCACGACATGCGCTACGCCATCGACCCCACAAAAATCGCCACCGAACTCGGTTGGTATCCCGAAACACCCTTCACCGTCGGTATCGAGAAAACCGTCCGCTGGAATCTTGACCATCCCGACTGGGTGGAAAGCGTTACAAGCGGCGATTACCAACAATACTACGACCAAATGTACGGCAACAGATAACCACTTTTCACCTTATTATATATGTCCATATGAAAGGCATCGTACTCGCCGGCGGCTCCGGCACACGTCTATACCCCGTTACGAAAGGAATCTCCAAGCAGTTGATTCCCATCTACGACAAGCCGATGGTGTACTACCCCATCTCGGTGCTTATGTTGGCCGGAATACGGGAGATTCTCATTATCTCCACGCCCCACGACCTTCCCATGTTCCGCCGTCTGTTAGGTACCGGCGAGGACATCGGCGTCAAGTTCTCCTACGCCGAGCAGCCGCGCCCCGAAGGTTTGGCGCAGGCGTTCCTCATCGGTGAGGAGTTCATCGGCAACGACAGCGTGTGCCTCGTTTTGGGAGACAACATCTTCTACGGACAGAGTTTCACCCAAATGCTCATCAACGCTGTGAACACCACCGAGCGCGACAACACCGTCACCCTGTTCGCCTATGCCGTGAAAGACCCCAACCGATTCGGCGTAGTGGAGTTTGACGAGAACGGCAAGGCCAAAAGCATTGAGGAGAAGCCCGCGCAACCCAAGTCGAACTACGCCGTCACGGGACTGTATTTCTACCCCAACGACGTTGTTGAAGTGGCGAAAAACATCAAGCCTTCGGCTCGAGGAGAACTTGAGATAACAACAGTTAATCAGGTGTTTCTCAACCGCGGAGCGATACGAGTTCAGACACTTGGCCGTGGTTTCGCATGGCTCGACACCGGCACATCAGAAAGCATGCTCGATGCCTCCAACTTCATCCAAACCATCGAAACCATGCAAGGCGTGCAGGTCGCCGCACTTGAGGAAATCGCATTCCGGAAAGGGTGGATTACCGCCGAACAACTCACCGCCCTCGCCAAGCCGATGGAAAAGAACCATTACGGACAATATCTGCTCAACCTCGCCAAAAATGGAATACGATAAACCGACGATTATCAACCTGCCCAAGGTGCATGACCCACGCGGAAACCTCACTTTCATCGAGGGGTGCCGGCATCTTCCATATGACTTCCGACGCGTGTACTACCTCTATGACGTGCCCGCCGGAGAGGAGCGTGGCGGACACTCGCACAAACAGTGTCACGAGTTTCTGATCGCCATCAGCGGCTCATTCGACGTTACACTCGATGACGGTAAACAAAAAACAACCTACACACTCAATCGACCCTATCAAGGATTGCTCATCGTGCCCGGAATCTGGCGGACACTCGAGAACTTCGCCGCCGGCTCGGTGTGCCTCGTGCTCGCCTCCGACCATTTCGACGAAGACGACTATATCCGCGACTACGAAACATTCATCCAATCGGTCAGATAACCGCTCCACCTATGCCCTACCCTTTCCTTGACCTTGCCCGAGCGAACGCGCCCATTATGGACAAACTCGTTGAGGCCGCCACTGCCGTGATTCGATCAGGCCGATACTTGCGAGGAGAACAAACAAATCTGCTTGAGCGGGAACTTGCCGCTTTGTGTGGCGTGAATCACTGCGTAGCCGTAAGCAACGGACTGGATGCACTGCGGCTGATTCTGCGGGCATATATCGAGTTGGGACGAATCCGACGCGGCGACCAAGTGATTGTGCCGGCCAACACCTATGTGGCCACTGTGCTCGCCGTGACTGACAGTGGATTAGAACCCGTATTATGCGATGCAAACCCGAAAACACTTAATTTAGACACCTCACAGATTGAACCACTGCTCGGTCCACGCGTAAAAGCCATCATGCCTGTTCACCTATACGGAACGCCATGCTGGGACAACACTCTTTCGCGCCTTGCCCGCGAGCGCGGCTTGCTCATCATTGAAGACAACGCCCAAGCCATCGGAGCCCAGGCCGACTGCGAAGGACTGAACGGCACCCGAAGCACCGGTGGCCTCGGACACGCCGCGGGACACAGTTTCTACCCGACCAAAAACCTCGGAGCACTCGGTGACGCCGGAGCCGTCACCACTTCCGACAACGAACTGGCCAATGCGGTTCGCGCTATCGCCAACTATGGCAGCGACCGTCGCTACCACAACATCTACCCCGGATTGAACTGCCGAATCGACGAGATTCAAGCCGCCATGCTTCGTGTGGCATTACAGCACTTACCACAAGAAACCGCACGACGCCAAGCCGTCGCCGCCGCCTACCACAATACCATCACCAATAGACTGATTCTCAAACCGGAAATATTCGGCAACATGCGGCAAGTATGGCACCAGTACGTTGTTCGGGTGAACAACCGGCAGCGCTTTATCGACCATCTTACCGCCCACGGCGTCGGTTCCGACATACATTACGCCACCCCACCCTATCGCCAACCCGTTTACGCCAACGCGCCCTTCGCCAACAGTCACTTCCCCGTTTCCGATGCCATCGCCGACCAAGTCGTCAGTCTTCCTATCGCCTACCCGATTACTGCCGAAAATGCCACAGAAATTGCTAAAATCATTAACAACTACGTATTGCAATGTTAAATTTTAATTAAAATTTATGGTTATTAGGTAGGAAATATGCTCTATAACATAATATTTGCCTAATTTTGCAACGGTTTTTCATGGTATTAGTTTCAAGACCGCGTCTGTTACCCGTCGCGATGACGTGCCTCCGGCGCTGAACACTAAGGTTTATGTTAATGGTATTAGAAGGTTAATTTAGTTAAGCAATCCCCGGCCCGAAAGCCGAGGATTATTTTTTTGATTTTACCCCAACGAAGAAAAAATCAAAAAAAATCTGAAATTTTGCCCGAAAAATTTGCCAACTCAAAAATTAGTAGTAATTTTGCAACGCAATTGAGATAGGAGCGTAGCCCAGTTGGTTTAGAGCGCCGCAGTCACATTGCGGAGGTCATCGGTTCGACCCCGATCGTTCCTA
>CACYCT010000106.1 GCA_902772965.1 uncultured Bacteroidales bacterium
GCAGTTCGGCGGCAAATACATGGCCCACGACGTGCGCATCATCCGCCTGCCCCGCCACGGCGCTTCCTGCCCCATCGGCCTCGTCGTGAGTTGCTCGGCCGACCGAAACATCAAAGCCAAAATCAACGCCGACGGCGTGTGGATCGAGAAACTCGACGACAACCCCACCGAACTCATACCCGAACATCTCCGTCAGGCCGGAGAAGGCCAGGCGGTGAAAATCGACCTCAACCAACCCATGGCCGAGACGCTCCGCATTCTTGACCAATACCCCGTGGCCACGCGCCTGTCGCTCAGCGGAACCATCATCGTGGGCCGCGACATCGCCCACGCGCGCTGGAAAGAACGCTACGACCGCGGCGAGGGACTGCCCGAATACATCAAGAACCACCCCGTTCTCTACGCCGGGCCGGCAAAGACACCCGCCGGAATGCCCTGCGGCTCCATGGGGCCGACCACGGCCAACCGCATGGATCCCTACGTCGACCTGTTCCAAAGCCAAGGCGCAAGCCTGCTGATGATCGCCAAAGGCAACCGCTCGCAGGAAGTCACCGACGCCTGCAAGAAACACGGCGGCTTCTACCTCGGCTCCATCGGCGGACCGGCCGCCATCCTGTCGCAAGAGAGCATCCGCAGCATCGAGTGCGTCGAGTATCCCGAACTCGGAATGGAAGCCGTGTGGAAAATCGAGGTGGTCGACTTCCCCGCCTTCATCCTCGTGGACAACAAGGGAAACGACTTCTTCCAGCAACTCCCCGGCTGCAACCGCCACTAATCAACCCACATATCACAAAGGTGACACATCCATCCACATAGGGTGTGTCACTTTTTTTGCGGCCACACGGCGGATATCAATGGTTTTCACTTGGAATAACCTTTTTTAAATCCTGATGGGTCAAAAGAATCAGAAAATTTGTCTAATTTTGCAACGCACTATAGCGGACACACCTGTCATTAAAAGCAAACGTGTTGATAGTCAACCATTAAGAATCATCACATCTGCTTTCAAATTGACATATGCCCGCCGTGTGCAAGCGTAAAAAAATTAAATTCACCAAATAATATCAACAGATGAAAATCGAAGATTTTATCGCGGATTTCGCCGACCAGTTCGACGACACCGAGGCAAGTGAGTTCACTGCCGAGACAAACTTCCGCGACCTCGAGGAATGGTCAAGTATGATTGGCCTTGCCCTGCTCAACATGTGTGAGAAGAGTTACGGTGTCCAACTCACGTTTGACGAGTTGCGCGCCGCCCAAACCGTGCAAGACCTTTTTGATAAAGTCCAAAGCAAGAAAGGTTGATGACACACCCCTTTGTTGTTGAAGGCAAGACGATTCTTGTCACCGGCGCCGCCTCCGGAATCGGACGCGCCACCGCCCTGCTCTGCGCCGCAATGGGCGCGACAGTCACCATCACTGACCTCAACGCAGACGCGCTCCGGCAAACATACGACGACCTCGAGGGAGAGGGGCACACCATGGTTGTGGCCGACTTGACTGTCGAGGCCGACCTGCAACGCCTCGTCGAGCAGTTGCCCAAACTCAATGGCGTGGTGTGCAACGCCGGAATCATCAAAACCGTACTCGCCCAGTTCGCCGAAAAAGCCGACATCGAACGGATTTTCAACATCAACACCGTGGCTCCCCTATACCTGACCAAACTGCTCATCGCCAACAAGCGGCTGAACAAGGAAGCCTCGATTGTGTTCACATCGTCGATGGGCGGCGTTTATAACGGAGCCATCGGAAACGGGTTCTACGGCGCGTCGAAAGCGGCCCTGAACGGCTTCGTCAAGTCATTGGCACTGGAACTGGCTCCGCGGGCCATACGCGTGAATACGGTAAATCCCGGCATAACCGAAACAAACATATACAACAACACCTCCATCACCGCCGACCAGCTCGAACAGGAGAAAGCGCGCTACCCGCTGCGGCGATTCGGAAAACCCGAAGAAATCGCCAACGCGATCGTGTTCCTGCTCAGCGACGCGTCGAAGTGGATCACCGGCAGTTCGATCCTCATCGACGGCGGTTGCTCGCTCGTGTAAACAATCAGCAGAATTTCGGAAATGAACACTTATAAAGAATCTCTCATCGACGGCTTGAACACCCTTCTTGCCGACCCGAAAGTGTTCCTTCTCGGTGAAGACGTCGAGGAACCCTACGGCGGAGCCTACACCATCACCAAAGGCATGTCAACCCGATTCCCCGGCAAGGTGCTCAACACCCCCATGTCGGAACAAGGATTCACCGGCATGGGTGTCGGTATGGCCCTGGCCGGATACAAACCCATCATCGAAATCATGTTCGGCGACTTCTCGACGCTGATCATGGACCAGATTCTCAACCACGCATCCAAGTTTGTCGAAGGATTCGAAAAGGAACTTCATCTGGTGGTCCGCGACCCCATGGGCGGCTATCGCGGATACGGCGCGACACACTCCCAATCGCTCGAGAAACTCTTCGTCGGCCTGCCCCACATCGCCGTCATCTCGCCCAGCGTGCTCCACGAGCCGGGTGAATTGCTCGTCAAGGCAATGAATCTGGGCGTGCCGGTAATCTTCGCCGAGAACAAACTCGACTACACGCGCAAGATGTTCCGCGCCGAGAAAATCGCCGAAACCTTCGAAATCAAATACCACGGAGGCGACTTACCCATCGCCGAAGCCGGATTCCCCGACGAGACACCCGAACTTACCCTGATCAGTTACGGCGGGCTGATACATCCGCTGCTGCAAATGATGTACGACCTGTACATGGAAGAAGAAGTGGCCGTGCGCCTGCTTGACATCTCGAGCCTCTCGCCCATGGACTTCGACCTGATCCACTCACTGGTCGAGAACGACAACAAGGTTTTCACCGTCGAAGAAGGCCACATACCCTTCGGCATCGGAGACGGAATCATTTCCCACCTCGCGCAGCGCGGAATGAAATGCCGGTTCCGCTCCATCGGCGCGAGCCAACACATCATCGGAACCTCACGCGAGGCCGAAGCGCTCGCACTTCCGCAAATCGACGACATCAAGAAACTTATTCTCAAATCGGTAGAAAGCGATGGATAACAAAGAAGTACTTCAGAAAATGCTGCTTATCCGCCGGATGGAGCAAAAAATAGAATCGCTTTTCTCACAAGGCCTCCTGCGCGGAACAACACACTGCTGCATCGGCGAAGAAGCCGTGCCTGTGGCCTTAAGTTACCTGATTGACATAGAGAAAGACTACCTCTGCAGCGGACACCGCGCGCACGGACTGTCGATGATGGTCACCGGAAAACCCGAGATGCTTCTCGGAGAAATCATGGGAAAACCCTTCGGCATGGCGAAAGGCCTCGGAGGAAGTCAGCACGTGTACTACAAGAACTATTTCACCAACGGAATCACCGGCGGCATGGTTCCCGTATCGGCCGGAATCGCGTTCGCGCTCAAGCACGATGGCACAGACGCGATCGCGACCGTGGTGTTCGGCGACGGTGCTATGAACGAGGGCTACGTGCTCGAAAGCCTCAACCTCGCCAAAGCCTACCGTCTGCCCATGCTACTTATCCTCGAAAACAACGGATATGCCATGAGCACACCCATCGAAACCGTCAACCCCTATTCCGTGTTCGAAGACCGCGTCAAAGGATTTGACCTGCCCTACCACCGCGTGCAGGCCGACAACTTCGACAACCTCTTCAGCACGCTGCAAAACGCCGTCAACGCCGTGCGTACCGAACGCGAACCGCAATTCGTCGAAGTGGTCACCCACCGGTTCTGCGGGCACTCCAAAAGCGACAAGCGGGCTTACATCCCACGCGAGCGCGACGACTACTGGCACGAGCACGACTGCCTCAAGCAAGTGGCCGAGAAACTCACACCGCAAGAAGTCGAACAGATTGAGGCACAAGTCCAACAACGCGTTGAGCAAGTGTACCAATACTGCCTGAACAACTAAGCAACATAACCTAAAGTTCACCGCATAAACAATATGGAATACAAAGACCTGATAATCCCCACCATAAACGTCAACGACACAAAGGTGACCATCAGCGATATACAAAAAGAGAACCTCGAGTATATCGAAGAGGACGAGATGCTCTACAGCGTCGAAACCTCCAAAGCCACAGAAGACTACTACCCCCACTACGCCGGATATGTGGTCCTTTTTGTCGAAGACCTCGACGAGGTGGAAGTGGGAAAAAGCGCCGGCATGATCTTCAAAAACCTTGACGATGCTAAAGCGAAAAACGAGGAAATCATCGCGCAGAAAGAAAAAGCGAGAAAACTCGCCTCCGTCAACGCCTCGAAAAAGGCCATCGCCTACGCCGAACAGATGGGTGTCGACATCACGCTGATCAAAAAAGACGGCATCATCAAAACCCAAGACATAGACGAATTTATCAAGAACAACAAGTAGCACAATGAATATCAGCACGATAAAGGGCGTTCGTCTGGAAGCCATCGCCGCATGCGTCCCCACAAACGTGGTCGACAACCTTGAATTTGCCAAAGCCCACTTCGAAGAAGACATGGAATCCACACTCAAGGCTCTGGGCGTGAAACAGCGCCACGTGGCCGTGAAACCGGAAACCACCTCGATGGACATGTGCGTGGCCGCGGCGAACCACCTGTTTGAGCAATCGGGCATCCGCCGCGAGGACATAGGCGCCGTGATCTTTGTCACACTCACGCCCGACTGCCTCATGCCCAACAACAGCACCTATGCCCAACACCTGCTTCAACTGCCCGGCGACGTGGCCACACTCGACATCAACCACGCCTGCCCCGGTTACGTGTTCGGACTGTGGAACGCCGCACTGATCGCCAATAACCTGCAGAAAAAAGTGCTCCTGCTCGATGGCGACATCAACTCCAAATACGTCTCGCCGTGGGACAAATCCACCGCCCTGCTCTTCGGCGACGCCGGAACGGCATCCGTAATCTCGCCCGACAACTCCGCGCCCGAGTGGCACTTCACCTTCATGAGCGACGGCAGCAACCGCGAGGCCATCATGATGCGCCTCGGAATGAGATACCCCATCAAAAGCGAATACCTTGAGATGAAACAGTGGGAAGACGGAGGAAAACGCCGGTTCATCGACATGCAGATGAACGGACGCGCCGTGTTCGACTACGTCGTCGACGTGGTGCCGCCTTTCGCCAACGCCTTCATGGACGAACTCGAAACCGCCGCCGAGGAATACGACAAACTCGTGCTGCACCAGGCCAACCACTTCATGCTCAAGAAACTGGCCAAAGCCACCGGTTTCAACCACAAGACACAAATGCCCGTCTGCATGGACAGATACGGCAACACCAGTTCCGTCTCCATTCCGCTGACCATCGCTTCCGAAATCACCGAACCCGTCAACAACGTATTCATCATCGGCATGGGAGCCGGGCTGGCGTCAGGCTTCGCCGACATCCGCCTGAGCGGACTTAAAAACTGCGGCGTGATCGAAAAGGAACTCTGAAGATGAACTTCGTCACAAAAAAGACCACCGAACTCACGCAAGAGCAGAAACTGGGTATGCTCAAACTTTTTGTCGAGGTGTTTGAGAAAGAGCGCACCCTCGAAGAATTCGAGCGCCAATACACACAGAACTGCGAGGGCTACTCCTATCACACCATCGCCGAGGAAGACGGCCAAGTGGTGGCGACAAACACGATGGTGCCATCGAGATACATCGTCAAAGGCCAAACGCGAAAGTTCGTCAACAGTATCGACACCGCCATCGGAAAAGGACACCGCGGCATTGAGAACTTCTACGACATGATCAAAGCCTCGTTCAACGACGCCGCCGAACGGGGATACGATGTCGTATACGGTGCGCCGAACGACAACTCCTACGCCCTGTTCACCAAACTGAAATTCATGAGCGACGTGGGCAAACTCGACGTATACTGCCTCCCCTACCGTGTGGGCGGTGTAAAACCGAAACTCGCCTGGCTCAACCCTTGCTCCATGCTCTTTTGCAGGCTATGGGCAGCCGCGAGCAACCTGTTCGCCTCCAAGAGCGTCGCCCGGTTCATGATTGAAAAA
>CACYCT010000107.1 GCA_902772965.1 uncultured Bacteroidales bacterium
AAGCGAGAGCCATACGAGCTTGCTCGTTGATGGCCGAGCGTGAGCATTTTATCCAACGACCATGCGAGAGCCTCGAAGAGGGTCGAAGCTTGGTCATCGGTCACGCGCGTATGCCGTGCCTCGAAGAGGAACTTCTCACATAGCCCGCGCCAAACAAGGACAAGCAGGACAGGTGGCGCGCTGAGCCGAAGGCTTGCCACTCGACCCAACATTAGCGGCGGGGACGTGTGTCGGTCGTTACAAGCACGCTCGCGGCCGAGCGTGTATGCTACTGCAGTGTGCCCGACACAGCAACAAGACTCAACCCGACTGCATCGGGTTGCGATACAGTCGGGTTGAAGTATTTGCCTGCGCCGTGATCGGGTGATTTGTTCAGAATGGGCGTCTCCCGCCGAAACCGCCTCCTCCACGGCCGCCGGGTCCTCCACGGCCGGGACCCCAGTCGTCGTCTTTGTTGCGGTCTTTGGGCTGCTGGCCTTTCTTGAAGGTGGTGAAGCGGTAGGTGAAGGTAATCATGCCGTATCGAGTGAGTGAGTTGTAGGCGGCGTCTTCGATGTAGTTGGCGGTGACGTTGCGGTACACGGCCTTACGCTGGCCGAGGATGTCGTAGACCGAGAGCGTGATGGCGGCTTGCCGGTCGCGCAGGAACTGGTAGGCGACCGAGCCGTTCCAAATCCATTGCTTGGTGTTGTAGCCGGAGGTGTATCCGCTTGTGGCGCTATAGTTCAGGTCGGTGCTGACCACGAGGCCGAAAGGTGCGGAGTAGGTGGCGTTGAATTGTCCGCCGTAGGTGTGTATATTCCGGTTGGACACAGTCTGGAGGCTGTTGTGTGTGGTCTGGAAGTTGTATCGGGGCCGGAGTTCGATGTCGAACACGTTGTTGCGGAACGCGATTCCGGGCGAGTAGTTGATGTTGAACGAGCCGGATCGGTTGAGTTGGTCGTTGTTGTAGCCCTTTGTGACGCTGTAGCGCATAAAGACGTGTGAGGAGAAGTACCAGGTTTTCTGCGCGCCGAAGGGGAGGCTGAGCAAGTTCATGGCCATGGCGTTCCACACGCCGTTGACGTTGCGGTAACTTGTGGTACGTCCGCCGGTGGTGGCGTCGTAGGTGGTGGTGGAGATGATGGAGTTCTGCTCGTAGTTGAGGTTGAACATCGCCATCAGGCTTCGCTGCGCCATGGTGGCGAAGTCTTGGTATCGCACGTTGAGCCTGTGGGTGAAGGTGGCTTTCAGTTCGGGATTACCGACAACGATGTTGAGCGGGTTGGACTCGTCGGCCACGGGTTGGAGTTGTGTGATGGACGGCTGGCTGGCGCGTGTGCGGTAGTTGACCGATAGGTTGCGTACTTTGCTGAATTTGTATCTCAGTCGGGCGTAGGGCGCGAAGTTCCATGCCCAGCGCGAGGGAATGTTTCGGGCGGAGTTGATCAGGTCGGTGCTGCTCGACATGGCGCTTTGCAGTTCCACGCCGACATTGAAGTTGTAGGCCTTTCTCACTTGCCGGAAGCCGACTTGGAACGACTGGTCGAAGAATTTGTTGCGGAACGAGTTGCTCAGGCGCTCGTTGAAGATTCGGCTGAGTTCGGGTCCGAGTTCCTGCCCCGCCACCTGCTCGAGCAGAATCGGGTCGTTGGTGATGGTTGAGCCGTATTCGGGTTCAAGCAACTCCCGGAGGGAGTAGAGCAGCGGCAGTGTGATTTCGGGTGCGGGTGTCGTGGGGTTTGCGCGTGTGATGTCGTAAACCGATTTATCGGCTTTGGCGTACCGGTAGTTTCCGCGGTAGGCGAACTCGAGGAAGCGTGCTTTGGCTACATTTCCGAGCGGTTCGGTCCACGACAGCCGTCCGCCAAAGGTGTTGGTGTTCCGGTGGTTGGTGTAGATCTGGTCGGTGATGGAGTCGCGTTCGATGGGTCGGTAGTAGGAATAGGCGGTGTATGTGGTTCCGTCCTCGTTGATTTTGCTGAAGTTGTAGCGCAGGTTGATTGAGGTGCTTCTTCCGGGTCTGGAGGCGAATTTGTGGTTAAAAACGGCTCTTGCTCCGAACTCGTAGCTTTTTCCGTCGTTTTGATACGCGCTTCCCACTCGGTTGACGGGCGAGCGCGCGGCGTCGCCGGCATTGGTGGTAGACGCTTCGTTTTTGGTGCTTTTGCTGAAGTTGAGCGAGAAGTTGGGCCGGAAGTCAAAGGTGTTGAGTGTGTCGATTTCCCATTTGAGGCGGAAGTCACCCCGCAGGTTGTGCCCTTTGTCGCGCGCGTCGTTTGCGGCGTCGTAGTAACTTGTGCTGTCGGGGAAAAGGTACTGCCGTGCGGTTGTTGTTCGGGTATCCCTGTCGGAGTGTGAGTACATCAGGCTACCGCCGACTCTGATGTGGTCGTCATCTTTTGAGCCGATGCTGAAGTTGAAGCCGACGTTCTGACTTTTGGTGATTCCTCGGTCTCCGCCCCATCGTTGGAAACGTTGTTGCCCGCCGTCGGTGAATCCGAGCGAGTTGGTGTTGTTTCCTCCGGCGATCAGGGTGAATTGGTTGCCGCTGTGGAAATAGTTGGCCATCAGGTTGCCGGCATAGCGGTTGTTGGTTCCGTATCCGGCGTTGACGGTGCCGAACCATCCGTTGGCCATACCTGGCTTGACGGTGAGGTTGATCACGGTTTCGTCTTCTCCGTCGTCGACACCTGTCAAACGCGCGAGGTCGCTTTTACGGTCAATCACCTGAAGTTTGTTCACCATCTCGGCGGGAATGTTTTTCGAAGCCACGGTGGGGTCGTCGGAGAAGAATTCTTTTCCGTCGATAAGTATTTTCTTGACCTCTTTTCCGTTGGCTGTGATTTTTCCGTCGGATCCTATTTCCACGCCCGGGAGGCGTTTGAGCAGGTCTTCGACCACGGCGTTGGCCTGTGTCTTATAGGTGTCGGCGTTGTATTCGATGGTGTCCTCCTTGACGGTGATGGGTGTTTTCACTCCCACCACAACGGCTTCCTGAAGCACGATGGAGTTGGGACTGAGCGTGATCACGCCAAGGTTCACGTCCCGGTTGTCGGAGCCGATGGTGACGCGGCGTGTGGTCTCGTTATAACCCATGTAGGAGAATTTGATGACGTATTTTCCGGGCTTGATGCCTTTGAGGTTGAACACACCGTTGAGGTCGGTGGTGGTTCCTTTGACAAAGGCGCTGTCTTTGTCGGCACGCACGAGTTTGATGGTGGCTTCCATCAGTTCGGTGGTGTCGGTGGCGTCGACGAGGATGCCGTTGATGTTTGCCGCTTGGCCACAGAAAAGGCTCGCCATGGCAATAATGGCTATAAGGAAAATATGCTTCATAGGTTTCTATAGGGTGAATTTTTTCACGGCAAAGGTAAACCAAGAAATCGAGGTGAGCAACATGTTTAGACTTTCGCCGCGAATTTATCGACCAATCGGGGAAAAAGCAAAGGCGTAATCGGAGTGTAATATTGAGTGTGATATGGAGCGGAAAACATTGTTTTTCCTGTCAATGTTTGTGTGATTTGATATAAAATCTTACCTTTGCGGCCTATTAATTTAAAATCAAGTTAAAAATGTCACATAAACGAATCGGATTCGCCACGCGATTGGGGGCTATTGCCGCAACAGTGGGCTCTGCCGTGGGGTTGGGAAATATCTGGCGCTTCCCCTATGAGGCGGGACAAAACGGCGGAGGAGCGTTTCTGCTCGTGTATGTCTTATGCGTTCTGCTGCTCGGCATTCCGGTGATGCTCAGCGAGTTTATCATCGGCCGCTCGACACATCAGAATATGAAAGGAGCCCTGCAAACCCTTGTGCCCGGCAAAAAAGTGTATCGCCTCGCCTACATATGCATCACAGGGGCTTTGGTCACACTCGGTTTCTATTTCGTGGTGTGTGGTTGGGTGTTGCAATATCTCTGCCATGCTGTCACCGGTGAGTTTTCCGGCCAAACCTCGCAAGAGTACGGTCTGTTGTTCACCCGTCTTATCGAATCGCCGTGGGCGATGCTGTTGTGGACATGGCTGTTCATGGCAGTCAACTTTGTCGTGATGCTGCAAGGCGTGCAAAAGGGAATCGAGCGCATTGCAGCCATCATGATGCCCATGCTGTTTGTGCTGCTCGCGGTGCTATGCGCGAACTCGTTGTTGCTGCCTGGCGCGCACAAAGGGTTGCAGTTCCTGTTCAACATTGACTTCTCACACCTGGGCTGGCATGGAGTGGTGGACGCGTTCGGACAAGCCTTCATGTCGCTCTCTTTGGGTATAGCGTGTATGGTGACGTATGCCGGTTACTTTAACGATGAGACCTCGCTCTCGCGTGACGCCTTTACCGTGGCCGGCCTCGACTCACTTGTGGCGATCATGGCCGGAGTGATGATTTTCCCGGCCGTGTTCTCCTTCGGCATGCAACCCGAAGCCGGGCCTAAACTTGTGTTCGAGATTCTGCCCGCCGTGTTCCAGCAAATGACCGGCGGATACATTTGGGCGATTCTGTTCTTCCTGCTGCTTCTCTTCGCCTCGCTCACATCAACCATCTCATTGAGTGAGATAGCCATCAAATTCCTTATTGAGGAACACAATCTTTCGCGAAAGAAAGCCATCATACTCACAGCCGTCCTCTCCACCATACTGGCCACGCTGTGCGCCCTCTCGTTCAACGTGCTCAGACACTGGACTGTGTTCAACATGAACTTGTTCGACCTGCTCAACTACTTGGCTTCGAATGTGTTTATGCTCTTGGGTGGTCTTGGCGCGGCTTTGATTGTTGGGTGGTTAATCGATAAAAAGGTCATTCAGCGCCAACTGGCCCACAAAGGCCAGCGCTCCCCACGCTTGGAACGCTATCTGATAGTGTGCGTCCGCTATGTGGCTCCAATTGCCATTGTGTTGATTTTCTTGCAATTAACAGGTATTATATGACCATCGCCATCGTCAACGGCCCCAACATGAACCTCATCGGTCGGCGCGAGCCTGAAATATACGGCACGCAACCGCTTGATGATTACCTCAACGAGCTTGAAAGCCGTTATCCCGAAGTTCACTTCATGCGTTTTCAGAGCAATCACGAAGGCGCGTTGATTGACTACCTGCAGCAAGTTGGATTCGACAACTCCGTTTCAGCCATCATCCTCAATGCCGCCGCGTATACCCACACCTCACTCGCACTGGCCGATACCATTGCCGCAATTCCCACTCCGGTGGTGGAAGTGCATATCTCCAACCCAAAAAGACGGAAACCCGCATTGCGCAGGACTTCTCTGCTCAGCCCTGTTGTCGTTGCGTCTTTTGCCGGTTTCGGGTTGCGGAGTTACCAGATCGCCGTAGACTTCATCTGTGAATCATACAATGAATAGCAACCTCAACGACTATATTCTGTCCCACATCGACCCTGAGCCGGAACACCTCAACCGCCTCTACCGGGACACCAACCTCCACCTGCTCTATCCACACATGTGCTCCGGGCATCTGCAAGGCCGCGTCTTGCGTATGATCACATCTATGATTGCACCGAGGCACGTGCTCGAATTGGGCACATACTCAGGCTATTCCGCACTATGCATGGCCGAGGCGCTGGCTGATGACGCGTGTTCGGTCGACACCATTGAAATCGATGACGAGGCCGAAAACTTTATCCGAAACCATTTGCGGGCGTCTTCAGTAGGGAATCGGGTGAATCTGATAATCGGCGACGCGACAGAAGTAGTACCTACCCTGCCGCGTGATTACCAACTCGTGTTTATCGATGCCAACAAACGCCAGTATGTGCAGTATTACCAACTGGTGTTTCCCCACGTGGTGAAGGGTGGATTTATTATCGTGGATAATACGCTGTGGGACAGTAAGGTGAGTGAGCAGGAAAACCACGATGCGCTCACCGATGGCGTTCGCGCGTTTAACGACTATGTGGCCGCTGACACGCGCGTGAGCCGTGTCATCCTTCCTTTGCGCGACGGACTGACTATCATTCAGAAACTTACCGACTAACCCCCCTTATTCCACCACCTGCCAGCGGGAGATGTTGCGGACTGTGTCGTCGAGTTCGATGGCGAGTTTGACGACCTGGCGCGTGTCGTTGATGTACCGGTCGGCATAGGCGCGTTC
>CACYCT010000108.1 GCA_902772965.1 uncultured Bacteroidales bacterium
CTCATAGCGCACCCACAACCAGCCACGCTCAAAAGCGCAGTCTTCAGCCAACTTTTTAACCGAGTTAGGAACTTCCATAATCGTCAATTTTTGGGGACAAAGGTACAACAAACCGGCGAGGCGACCAAACATTCACCGCCTCGACTGCTTCATGCGAAAGACCCGATGCTTCGAGATAACACACCGAGAGATCACCTTCGGGCGGTCGGGCGAAATTTTGGAATTCCACAGAGTGGACAGGGCGCAGCCCACGTCTTCAGGGCTAAACATTTCGTAGATGGCAGCCAGCGAGCCAAAGAAGAACTCCGAGCCATCATGGAAGCGAACTTTTATAACCATAGCAGTTAATTTTTATGATTTTGCCCCGTGTGGGGCTGTTTTACTTTTGTTGAGCAACCGCCCACCCCGGAGGGCAGGCGGCAGCGTGAGCGATTTTTGAGCCTTTCACGAAGGCGAGCGCATGAGGCAACATGGGCAGGCTCAACAGGGTGTCGGAATGTTGGGGCGTAGAACCGGTATCACCGGTATCTGCCCGGCAACCGCCGTCAAGCCGAATCGGGCAATTTAAATCAGCGTATTATAGAACTCATCAAGCGATAGTATTGTGAGTTTTGGGAAATCAATTTGTTTAAGGGTTGTGAAGTGGTTATCTTCAGTCACGATGTAGTCCGCATTGGCTGTGATGGCGCAATCAACGAACTTATCATCGTCTTTGTCAATATCAGAAAGAAGGTGGAAATGGAAGTATGCCTCGCGATATATGGTTTTCGGGTGTCTCGCTATTGCCTCGACAACATTGCGCGCAACCTCGGGAGAGGCGTGCGTGGAGAGGATTTCTTCATATTCAGAAAGAATCTCGTTACTGACACAGAGGCTGAAGACACCAGACAAAAAGGCTTCCCATATCTTATGGTATCGGCTTTTTGATGGCAACGATTGGATGAGTGCGTTGGTGTCAAGAACGATGTGTCGCATTTGTACCGTCCTGTTATTCTGAAGATTTTCGGAGGTGCTGACTTCGCAGTTGGTCCAGTTTCTGTTGGTCAAGGATCCCTTCGTCCCACATTTTGTCGATAGCTTTCTGAGCACGTTCGGCAAAAAAGAGCGAGAGAGTTAAACGCAGCGCGTCCAGGTCTTCTTTTGAAGTGACGTTGGCTGCCGCGTTCAACAGTTCTAATTGTGCCATTTCGGTGTAACTCATAATCGTATATATTTAGTGTGTGCAAAGTTAAGCAGAAAAAACGAAAACAAAACACTTTTTGATGTTTTTTTCATGTGGGTTCTATAAATCCGGAAATGTGTTTTGTTGTTTCGGCCGGGTTGGGGCTCCTGCCGGCATATTTGCGGTAACGACCAGCCTATGGGCTGGCCGCTACAGGATTGTCGGAATGTAGGGGCGTTGAATCGGTATCTGCCCGGCAACTGCCTCAAGCCGAAGCGGGATTTTATGGACTCTTAAATGAGTTCAACCTGTCATACATCCGCGGATGAGGTAACTGAACAGCATCACGGCCAGCAGCCACCAGAAGCAGCCGAAGCAGTTGGCGCCGGTAGGTTTGGCTTTTGCGTCGGTGGCGGGGTCGGGTTGGGGTTCATAGGGTTTCCCGTAATTATATGCGTTGGGCAGGCCGGTGTTGTGCGGGATGAGTATTGTGCGCGGGGCTCCACCGCGATAGGGACCGATGATGCCTCGTTGCTCGAGTTGGTCGAGGATGGCCGCTGCCCGGGCGAAGTCGATCTGGAATGCGTCGCAGAGCATTTTCGGCGTGATGGCGTTGCAGGTGGCAAGATATGCGATGACGTTTTGCAGGAGCGGGTCGGCATCATCGGTGGGCGCGGACTGTCCGGCGGGTTCTGGTACGGGAACCGCTGGCGGCTGTACGGTTGTTTGGCCGGGAATTTCCGGCGGGGTTGAGATTGCTGCTGAGGGCTCGTCGGGCTCGGGTGTTTTGATCAGTGATTCCCCTTCGAGTGGGACGTAGGCGTAATCGCCGATGATTTCGAGCGATGTGAGGCATTGAGGGCACACGATTTTGTACTCCGAGGCGATGAGTGCCTCGGTGCTTACTTCGATGCGCTTGTTGCATTTAGGGCAGGTGTATCTCATGGGGTGCCGCCGGTGGTCAATCGGGTGTTATTTGACGATGATGAGGTAGTAGTTTTTCTTTCCGCGTTGGGCGAGGATGTACTTTCCGTTGAGGAGCATATCGGTTGAGGCGGGTGTGTTGGGGTCGGCGAGTTTCTCTTTGTTGACGCTTACGCCTCCGCCCTGGGTGAGTTTCCGCATCTCGCCTTTGCTGGGGAACACGGCGGCGTGCTCGGTGAGCAGCGTGCTCAGGGGTGTCCCTTCTTCAATCAGGCTGCGGCTGACCTCAAACGTGGGCACGCCTTCGAACACGCTCAGCAGTGTGGCCTCGTCGATACGGTGCAGAATGTCCTGCGCTTTGTTGGAGAACAGGATTTGCGATGCCTCGACGGCCGTTTCGTAGTCTTGCTCGGAGTGCACCATGATGGTGATCTCTTTGGCCAGTCGTTTTTGCAGCGGGCGCAGTCCGGGGTCTTGTGCCTGTTGCGCTTCGAGTTCAGCGATTTCGTCTTGGCTGAGGTCGGTGAAGATTTTGATGTATTTCGCGGCGTCCTCGTCGCTGACGTTGAGCCAGAACTGGTAGAACTTATAAGGTGATGTGCGTTCGGGGTCGAGCCATACGTTTCCGCCTTCGGTTTTGCCGAACTTGGTTCCGTCGGCCTTTGTGATGAGCGGACAGGTTATCGCGAAAGCCTCTCCGCCGTCGATGCGCCGGATCAGTTCTGTTCCTGTGGTGATGTTTCCCCACTGGTCGCTACCGCCCATTTGCAGGCGGCAGTTTTCGGTTTGGAAGAGGTGCAGGAAGTCGTAGCCTTGCAGGAGTTGGTAACTGAACTCGGTGAACGACATTCCGTGGTCGGCGTTGGCCGCGAGGCGTTTTTTGACGGAGTCTTTGGCCATCATGTAGTTCACGGTGATGTGCTTTCCGATGTCGCGGATGAACTGCAGGAAGCCGTAGTCTTTCATCCAGTCGTGGTTGTTGACGAGGATGGCGTGGTTGGGCGCGTCGGAGTCGAAGTCGAGGAACTTGGCGAGTTGGCGCCGGATACATTCCTGGTTGTGCCGCAGGGTGTCTTCGTCGATGAGTTTCCGTTCCTGCGATTTCATGGAGGGGTCGCCGATCATACCTGTTGCTCCTCCGATGAGGGCGATGGGTCGGTGTCCGGACCGCTGGAGGTGCTTGAGCATCATGATGCCCACGAGGTGTCCGATGTGGAGCGAGTCGGCCGTCGGGTCGATTCCGACGTATCCGGAGGTCATTTCTTTATTGAGTTGTTCTTCTGTACCGGGCATGATGTTGGAAATCATTCCGCGCCATTTGAGTTCTTCTACAAAGTTCATATTGTGGTTGTTGTGGGTTTGTTATAGTGTTGTTACGCTTCGTCGGGGTCGGAAACCACTTGGAAGTCTTCGTTTTCGTCTCGGTAGTGTTCTTCCCAGTATTCCTCGTCCCATTGCCGGTCTTCGTCGGCCATGTGTCCCGTTCCGCGGGCTTGCGGGGGCAGGTCTTCGCCTTCTTGTTCCGGCAGGTTGAAGATAAAGTTGTCTTCGTCGGCTTGCCGGTGCCGCTCATCGAGGTCGCGCGTGGCGGCGTTGTCGGGGATTCGGTTTCGCTCGTCGTTGATGGTGCGCCAGAGCAGGTCTTTGAGTTCGGTCAGTCCCTGTTGCGCCACAGAGGAGATGAACACAGTCGGTACATCGCCGGGCAGCGAGGGCAGGAGCATTTCGCGCAGTTCGTCGTCAATCATGTCGCATTTCGTGATGGCGAGCACGCGTGGTTTGTCGGCGAGGTCGGGGTTGAATGTGGCCAGTTCGTTGCTCAGGATTTCGTATTCCCGCGCGATGTGGTCGGTGTCGGCCGGAATCATGAACAGTAGCACGGCGTTGCGCTCGATGTGCCGGAGGAATCTCAGACCGAGTCCGCGTCCCTCGCTGGCGCCTTCGATGATACCGGGTATGTCGGCCATGACAAACGATTGCATGTCGCGGTAGGAGACGATTCCGAGGTTCGGCTCAAGGGTGGTGAAGGGGTAGTTGGCGATTTTGGGTTTTGCCGCCGAGACCACCGATAGCAGTGTGGATTTTCCGGCGTTCGGGAATCCCACGAGGCCGACGTCGGCGAGCACTTTGAGTTCAAGAATGACGGCTTTTTCGATACCCGGTTCTCCGGGTTGGGCGAATCGCGGCGTTTGCCGTGTGGCGGACTTGAAGTGGTCGTTGCCGAGCCCACCCCGTCCGCCGCGGAGCAGGCGCACCACCTGTCCGTGCTCGGTAACGTCGCAGAGGAACTGTCCCGTTTCGGCGTCGTAGACAGCCGTTCCGAGTGGCACTTCGATGGTGCGGTCTTCGCCGTCACGTCCGTGGGCGAGGTTTTCGCGGCCGGGTTGTCCGTCGGTGGCGAAGATGTGCCGCTGGTATTTGAGGTGGATAAGGGTCCACAGATTTCGGTTTCCTCTCAGGAAGATGTGTCCGCCCCGTCCTCCGTCGCCTCCGTCGGGTCCGCCTTTGGGCACGTACTTGGCTCGGTGGAGATGAGCCGACCCCGCGCCGCCTTTTCCGCTGCGGCACAGAATCTTCACATAGTCGATAAAATTGCTCTCAGCCATCGGTGATTTCGGTTTTAGCGAGCAAAGATAACACTTTATTCTCAAGTAATCGGCAGATTGCCGAAAGATAGTTCAAAAAAACTATTTCATTTCGGTCATCTTGTCGATGAGGTCTTGGTATTTGGTGACTTGATAGTATTTCACCTTTGACGTTGACATTTCGTTGAACAAGTGGGTGCAGCAGTCAATCTTCGCTTTCTCAATGGGCGCAAAGATGCGACGGGTGTCTCATGCGGGGCTCGTGCCACAAGCGGAGGCAGGGCAACCGCGAGATAGAGGCCAACCACCGGTTGAACGAGTACAAACGCAAGGCGCGTGAGAGGCTCATATCGGAACAGGGGGTCGAGCACCGAGCAAAAAGACCCATAGAGCCAGAGGCCGTGTTCGGGCAGATGAAATTCAACATGGCATACAGGCGATTCCGCCACTTTGGCAGAGACAAGGTCACAATGGACTTTGCCTTCTTCGCCATCGCATTCAACATCAAGAAATGGGCAGCAAAAACGGCAAAAAGCACAAAAAA
>CACYCT010000109.1 GCA_902772965.1 uncultured Bacteroidales bacterium
ATTTGCGTCTTCCAACAGCACATCATCATTATTATATTTTCAAGATTATGAAATAATGAAATTATGCATTTCTATCTTGAAAGTTCAGGCTGATAGTGGAGGGTGATAGCGAGACCCCTCGTTTCTGCTCCGCGTGACGGCGAGGTTATTAATTTCGGTGTCACTTGCCCGGAAATCGGAAGAAAAGTAGTACCTTTGCGGCATGGAATGGCTTGGCGAGATATTGTTTTCCCACTCGGCGATACAGGCGTTGATCGTGTTGTCGGTGCTCTGCGCGTGCGGCCTCGCGCTGGGAAAAGTCAAACTGTGGGGCATCTCGCTCGGCGCGACGATGGTGTTCTTCATCGGCATCCTGGCCGGCACGCTGGGCATTTCCATTGACGGGCAAATCCTGCGATATGTCCAAGACTTCGGTCTGGTCCTGTTTGTCTACGCCCTGGGCGTGCAGGTGGGGCCGGGATTCTTCAACTCGCTCCACCACTCGGGAATCCGGCTGAATATGCTGGCCTTAGCCCTGGTGGTGCTCGGCACGGCGATGGCCGCCGCTCTGCCGTGGGTGAGTTCCATAGCGTTGCCCGAGGCCATCGGAGTGCTCTGCGGAGCCACTACCAACACCCCCGCACTCGGCGCGGCGCAGCAGACGCTCGACCAACTCGGCGTGTCGGCCAACGGAGCCGCGCTCGGATGCGCCGTGACCTACCCGTTGGGCGTGGTGGGCGTGATACTGGCGCTGGTTCTGATGCGCAAATGGATTGTCAAGCCCGACGACCTCACCGAGAAGAGCGACGACGAGGGGGAAACCACCTTCATCGCCGCCTATCAGGTGTTTAACCCGGGGGTGTTCGGAAAAACCGTCGGCGAGGTGGCCGCGCTCACACACGCGCATTTTGTAATCTCACGCCTGTGGCGGGACGGAAAGGTTTCCATCCCCTCGGCCGAAACCATGCTCGAGCAAGCCGACCGACTGCTCGTGATCTCCACCGAAGACCAAGCCCCCGCGCTGGCCGTGCTCTTCGGACGCCGGGAAGATGCCAACTGGAACAAAACCGACATCGACTGGGACGCGATCGACAACGAACTCGTCTCGCGCGCCATACTTGTGACAAAAGCCGAGGTGAACGGCAAGCGACTCGGCTCGCTCAAACTCCGCAAGCACTACGGAGTGAACATCAGCCGAATCATCCGAAACGGAGTCCAACTGCTCGCCACGCCCGACATCCACCTCATGATGGGCGACCGCCTCGTGGTGGTGGGGCAGGAACAAGCCGTGCAAAACGTTGAGAGCGTGCTCGGAAACGCCGTGGAATCGCTCAACGAGCCGCGCCTGATCTCCGTATTTGCCGGTATGACACTGGGCTTGATTCTCGGCTCAATCCCCATCATGATGCCCGGCATGTCGATGCCCGTCCGCCTCGGACTTGCCGGAGGCCCCATCATCATGGGAATCATCATGGGATATTTCGGACCACGAATCCACATCAACTCCTATACCACCCAAAGCGCCAACCTGATGCTCCGCGCCATCGGCCTCGCGCTCTATCTGGCCTGCCTCGGCCTTGACGCCGGAGTCGACTTCCTTCCTACGGTAATGCGCCCCGAGGGGCTGCTTTGGATCGCCGCCGGAATAGTACTCACCGTCCTGCCCGTACTCATCGTGGGAATTCTTGCCCTGAGATGGCTCAAACTCGACTTCCCGACCATCTCCGGACTGCTTACCGGAGCCATGGCCAACCCGATGGCGCTCAACTACGCCAACGACACACTGCCGGGCGAGCGCCCGTCGGTGGTCTACGCCACGGTGTACCCGCTGAGCATGTTCGCCCGCGTGATCCTCGTGCAGGTGGTGCTGCTCACCCTGATGTGACACAATCGACCTTCAACCTCCCGCGGCAGACAACCCTGCCCGGTTAACAATAACATAAACCCCCGACAGAACAATCCTGTCAAAATAATATGAACATTAAAACACAAGGCTTTCTTCTCGCCCTGCTTTCATCATGCTCGTTCGGCCTGATGGGGCTTTTCTCCGTACCCTGCCAGAAAGCCGGTATGGACACGCTCTCTATCATCATCTACCGCTACGCCATCGGCTCGGCGGCCATGCTGCTCATGCTCCTGATCATGCGCAAAGACCTGCGTATTTCCCTGGGCGACTTCTGGCGGCTGCAACTGCTCGCGTTGTTCAACAACCTCACCGCATTCGCGCTCATCAAAGGATTCGAACTCATGCCCAGCGGAGCCGCGACCACCATCCAGTTCTCTTACCCCGTGTTCACCTGCATCATCATGGCCATCTTCTTCCGGGAACGCATCACAGCCAGAACCGTCATCGTCATCCTGCTCGCATTCACCGGAGTGGCCTGCATCTCCGGAATCGGAGGCGACATGAGCAAATATCCGAACTTCATCGCCGGCATGCTGCTCGAACTGCTCGCCGGACTCTGCTACGCCACCTACCTCGTGCTCGTGCCGAACCTCAAAGTCAGCCGAATGCCGGGATCCAAACTCACGTTCTACATCTTCCTGTGCAGCACAATGCAACTCATCGTCATCGCACCCCTGCAAGGCGGCATCGCACCAGTGCCGTCGCTCAAGACAGGCATCGACCTCGCACTGCTCGGACTGATTCCCACCGTGGTGAGCAACTACACCGTCGTGCTCGCGCTAAAATACATCGGCTCCACACTCACAGCAATCCTCGGAGCAGTAGAACCGCTCACAGCCATGACCGTCGGAGTAATCGTGTTCTCCGACCCCTTCACGCCAACCATCGCCTTCGGTGCCGTGGCAATCATCGTGGCAGTCATCCTGCTCGTGCTCAAAGACAACTCAACGCAAAAATCAACAGCGGAGCAACCCGATTAGCGCGACAAATTATGGCCGGTTCATAAATTATTCCTAAATTTGCGCTCAATTACACCTGACAATGAGCAACCTATCAAGCGTAACAGCCAACATCAACATCCAGCAACCCGAGTTGTGGAACCTGCTTCTGAGCATACACCGGAAGCACATCGACCTCGCGCTATACAACCAAGCCGAAAACAACTCACTCATCAGCGCGACCATACCCCTCAACGAAGACGACAACCTGAAAACGGTTGAAAACGCCGTATACGACAACCCGGTGCTCCTGAGCGAGTTCAAACAAACGCGCGTGCTCATCAACGCACCACACTTCATCTTGATCCCGCCACAACTTGACCAACAGCACCAACCCCTGCTCAAAACCTCCTTCCCCGACGACAACCTCGAACCGGCCATCTGCAACCTGCCCAACTGCAACCTCAGCATCGCCTACAACACCACCGTCGGACTTATACCCTTCCTGCAACGAACTTTCAACAACCCTCCCATAGCACACCGACTAATGCCACTGTGCGAGCAACTGGTCACACTAAACAACTACCCCACCCCACGACTGTACATCAACCTGCATGGAGCGCAAATGGACATCATCGCATTCCAAGACGGCAAACCGCTCATGGCCAACACCTTCAACATCCGGAACAATGCCGATGCCACCTTCCTCGCGCTACACGCCGCAGAATGCCTCAAACTCGAACCGAAACAACACGAAATACAACTCTTCGGAGAACGAACCATACAACAGGAAATCACCTCACAACTCCGAACCTACTTCCGATACGTCACCCCCGCACCCTATCCGGCACAAGCACTTAAAATCAGCCAACATGCCAACAAAGTGCCACTCGACCTAATCTTGCTTGCCATATGCGAATAATCAGCGGAAAATACGGACGAAGACGTTTCGACGTGCCGACAAACATCACCGCCCGGCCGACAACCGACATGGCACGCGAAAACCTATTCAACGTACTCAACAACTTCGTCGACTTCGAAAACACCACCGCGCTCGACCTCTTCGCCGGAACAGGCGCCATCGCGTTCGAACTCGCCTCAAGAGGATGCCCCGACGTTACCGCGGTCGAAAAAGCCAACACACAATTCCGGTTCATCCAACACGTGAAAAACCAACTCCAAGCCGACGAAGTACACCCCATCCGCGCGGACGTGTTCCGGTTTATCGCCTCCTGCCGGCAATCCTTCAAACTCATCTTCGCCGACCCGCCATACGATCTGCCACAACTGCCACAACTGCCACAACTGATTATGGAGTCTGAAATCACCCAGCCGGGAACAATCATCATCATCGAGCACCCGAGACAATACGTCTTCAACACCCTGCCCCACTTCGTCCAACACCGGGTGTACGGAAAAGTCAACTTCTCCATCTTCGAGATCCGCTCCTAAACCCCTTCCCCGTGAAGATGATTTACATCAACGACCACTTGCAGGACTTCGACCTCGACGCGGCGCTCGAGACCATGCCACAGTGGCGGCGGCAAATCACACTGCAATATAAAAACGACCTCCTCCGGCGCCAGTCCGCCGCAGCCTTCGCACTGCTGCAGACCGCGCTCGCCGAACAATACAACATCACGGACCCGATCCGGTTCATCACCGCGCAACACGGAAAACCCGCCCTCGAAGGACACCCCGACATCCACTTCAACCTCAGCCACTGCCTCGAAGCCGCCATCTGCGTGGTGGCCGACCAACCCATAGGCGTCGACATCGAGCACATCAGGCACCCGTCAAACAGCATGATCGCATACGTGATGACCCCCGACGAGCAACGACAAATCAACCACGCCGACCAACCCGATTTCGAGTTCACCCGGATCTGGACACGCAAAGAAGCCGCCCTGAAACACACCGGCGACGGACTGCAAGGCAATTTCAGAGACATCCTCAGCCTGCCCCATCCCCCCATCACCACCCGCGTCAGCCCCGACCGCCGATACATCTACTCTATCTGCACCAACGCAAAATTGCCAACTCCGTAAGCCATACCCTTTTTGGCGATTCTATTGTTGTCCGCAAATCTTAAAACTGACATTTCGCAAATCCCAACCCAACTTCAACGCTAAAACCTTTTTTTCGCGTTAATGCTGGGCTATGCCGAAATGAAGCAAGAAAACATGCGGTAGTTTACCGGCACTGCCACCACCCGCAACGGCAATCAGAATGAGGAAATCAAAAAGTGACATTTCTTTTGGGGAAACGTCATAATGTTATACATGATGGGGCAGCGAAAATCAAAAAAATAAGGGATAACTTGCAGGCTGACTGCTTGTTATCCCCTGTCGGGTCGGGGTGAGAGGACTCGAACTTCCGACCTCCACGTCCCGAACGTGGCGCGCTAACCAACTG
>CACYCT010000110.1 GCA_902772965.1 uncultured Bacteroidales bacterium
AGAAGTTCAGACTGCCATTGGTTTGCAAGGCGTTGTATTTGAAGGAGAAATAAAATTTACCAGGCAACAACTTGCCTCGTTTTTTGGTGTTACAGAGAGAACAATCGGGAATTGCCTGAAGAAAAACGAATCAGAACTCCAGAAGAACGGCTACGAAGTACTGCGAGGTAATAGGTTGAAAATCTTTGCATTAGCATTTAGACAAACGTTTGTGGAGGAAATTAATTTCCTTCACACTCGTAACGTTGGTATTTTCAACTTCAGAGCCTTCATTAACTTGGCGATGCTGCTGTCTCGTAGTCCTGTCGCACGAGAAGTACGAAGCTTGGTGCTGGACATCGTAATAGACACGATAAACAAACGAACCGGTGGCAATACAAAATACATTAACCAACGTGATGAAGACTTTATATATAACCTCCTGCAAAATAAAGATTATCATCGAGAATTGGTTGAAGCCTTGAGAGACTGCGTGGATTTAGGTAACATCAAGTATGTAATTTATAACGACAAGATTTATAGAAGTGTGTTCCGTGAAGATGCTGATGAATACCGAAGAATCCTGAAACTCAGCATGGAGGAAAATGAACGAAATACGATGTATAGTGAAGTCTTGGATATTATTGCTAGTTTTGAAGCCGGTTTTGCTGACGAACTTCAACAAGAGTTTGCTCTACGAGGACGTAAATTGACGCAACCTGAAACCGATGCAATTTATGCGCGATTTGAGCGCCAACGCTTATGGCAGCCATTATTAAATAAGGCTCGCTCCAAGATGGCGAGTCGAGACCTATGCTTTAGGGATGCTTTACATGATAAACTTGTGGACTATGTGGATGCCGTTAGCTCGGATGACTTTGACCGCTTTATTGGCGACAAAAGTATGGAACTCAGTGAACGTTTGGAAGGATATATTGCTGCACTTCAACGATTGAAAGATAGAACATGAAAATATTGTATATCCCTAGAGAGTTGGCATTACACACCCATCAAGAAACAATAAGGCTGAGTGGTGGCGGTGAAGATGGCATAATAAACATTGGCTATCTGGAAAGTGTTTTGGAACACATTCAAAATGACGATTACTATCCTACATTCGAGTCGAAACTGGTTCATTTAATATTCTCTATCAATAAAAACCATTCGTTTAGTGATGGTAATAAAAGATTGTCTATCACATTAGGAGCACAATTTTTGCTTCAAAACGGATATTTATATTGTAGCCATCGCTTTCTTGTAGAAATGGAGAATATTAGTTACCATTTAGCGGCTGGTCGTATCGACAAGGATTTGTTAGGGCGACTAATTCAGTCGATTATAGATGGGGAGTCTGATTTCCCTGAACCCCTAAAACTGGAGTATGCTTTGGCTTCAGCTGGTCCAAGAGGTTTTAGCGAATAGCCCCTCCCACCACACCAATCCGCTTTTTTTGCGGATTTTTTTGGCCGTTCCAAAACTTGACGCATCTATTTTGCACCTTTACAGCGTTTAATCATTATTATTAACCTATGAAAAAGTTTATTTTATTAGCAGCCGCGGTTTCGGCAATGGCTCTAACTGGGTGCAAGCCAACGGAGTCAATGTTTATTCAAGAGGCATTTGTGCTGAACTACGAGGAGATTGCCGACCCCGACTTCCTGATAACGGAGTCGGACGCTGTGGGCTTCGATTACGTGGGAGTGGCGAGCCTCGATGTGTTCGAATTTACCGGCGCAACCAAGGCTGAGAAGAAAAACCGAAATGAAAAAGATGAGGTGTATGGCGACCGCGTGGTCACCTATTACGACACCTCCGGCAAACGCGTTGCCAACGTAAGGTCGGCACTGGGATATGCGGTGCAGGAAGCGAAGAAACTGGGCGGCGACGGCATCATCCGACTGCGGACTAAAGCAGTTTGGGATGAGGAAATCCGTCGTGTTGGATGGGTCGAGGTTACCGGCAACACCCCCGATACACCCTCGGCAAAATATCCCGCTCAAAATGTGGCGGATTGGCGGAAAAGACGTAACTTTGCAGGCTAAAACCGTATCACCGCGATGACACCCCGAAACGTAGACACCATCTTTTTCGACCTCGACAACACGCTCTGGTGGTTCGACCGCAACAGCGCCGTCTCGCTGCGCAACACTTTTGAGCGGTACGACCTCGGCCGATTGGTGGGTTTCGAGGAGTTTTATCAGGTGTACGAGCGCAACAACTCCGCCTTGTGGGAACTCTACAGCCACGGCCTGACCGATAAAGACCACCTGATTCTGGAGCGATTCCGGCGCACGTTGCAGATGCTCGGCCACAAGGGTGACCTCACCGCCCTGAGCGGCGAGATGAACCGGTTCTACCTCAACGACCTCGCCCAACAGCCATACCTGATTGACGGCGCGCGCGAGTTGCTCGAAACGCTTTACGACCGCGGATACTGCCTGTGTATCCTCAGCAACGGCTTCGCAGGCATTCAGCAGGGAAAACTGGCCAGCGGAGGAATCGACCACCTGATAACCCACGTTGTGCTCAGCGACGACTGCGGCATCACCAAACCCCTGCCCGGAATCTACGAGTACGCCCAGCGCGTGACCGGCACCGAACCGGAGCAGATCGTCATGGTCGGCGACAGTTACAACACCGACATCGTCGGCGCCCACAACGCCGGCTGGGCCACCATCTTCTATAACCCTGACGGACGTACACCGCAGGGAGTGGCCGACGCCATGGTGACCCGCTTGAGCCAAATCACGCCCATGTTCTCTTAAACGCTTTAACTTCACATATGACCCAAGAAGAGCACATCAGAATAGAAGAAGACATCATAAAGATGCTCAAAACCGTCTTCGACCCCGAAATCCCCGTTGACGTGTACAGCCTCGGGCTGGTGTACAAAATCGACCTGCACGATGACGGCACAGTTGACATCGACATGACCCTGACCGCGCCCAACTGCCCCATGGCGGACTACATCTTTGAGGACGCGCGGCAGAAAGTGGAGAGTGTCGACGGGGTGACCGCCGCCAATATCCAACTCGTGTTCGAGCCCGAGTGGGACATGCGCATGATGACCGACGAAGCCCGCCTCGAACTCGGAATGATGTGATACACCCCCATCGCCAGCCATGCGCCGCAATACCTATTTTATAAGTGACTGCCACCTCGGGGCGAACTACATCACCGACCACCGTGCCCACGAGGCCCGGGTGGTGGCGTTTCTCGACAGTATCAAGCACGACGCCAAGGCGCTGTACCTGCTGGGCGACATATTGGACTACTGGTATGAGTACCGCACGGTGGTGCCGCGCGGCCATGTGCGCTTTTTCGGGAAACTGGCCGAATTGGCCGACGCCGGCGTGCGCATCACATGGTTCACCGGAAACCACGACGTGTGGCTCTTCGACTATCTGAGCCGCGAAATCGGCTTGCGTGTCGAGAAGGGTTTCCGCCTTGCCGACATTGACGGAACCCGCTTCCTGCTCTCGCACGGCGATGACATTCCGCCCCAGCCGCCGATGTACCGCTTCACGCGGTGGTGCTTCCACAACAGAGTGTGCCAGTGGCTTTACGCCGCGATTCACCCCCGATGGACCTACGTGATCGCGCACGGCTGGAGCTCACACAACCGCACGTCGCGGCCCGAACCCGAATCAAACACTGACCAGGAACGCCCCCGACGGCTGCTCGAAGACTACTGCCGACGGCACCATGCCGGACACCCCGAGGTGAAATACTACGTTTTCGGCCACCTGCACCTGTGCGGCACCACGCCGATTGCCGACGATGCCGAGGCGGTGTTCCTCGGCGATTGGATCCAGAAAGACACCTATGCCGTGTTCGACGGCCACACGATGCGTGTGTGCGCCTTTGACCGCGAAGAAACAACTTATCCCACCAACCGATGAAGACCTTTGAAGAATTGGGCATTAGTGCCCCTCTGCTGCGCGCGATTGGCGAACTCGGCTATGACAGCCCCATGCCCGTGCAGGAACTTGTAATCCCCCATCTGCTCAACGCCGACACCGACGTGGTGGCGCTCGCGCAAACCGGCACCGGGAAAACCGCCGCCTTCGGCCTGCCACTGCTTCAACGCATAGACACCGCCTCGCGAGCCACACAGGCGCTCATCCTCGACCCGACACGGGAACTCTGCCTGCAAACCGCCGGCGACCTCGCCGACTACGCCAAGTACCTCAACGAGGTGACGATCGTGCCCGTCTACGGAGGCGCGTCCATCGAGAGCCAAATCCGCTCCATCGAGCGCGGAGCACATGTGGTGGTGGCCACGCCCGGACGCTTGCTCGACATGATCCGACGCGGACGGATTGACCTCAGCAGCGTGCACACGGTGGTGCTCGACGAGGCCGACGAGATGCTCAACATGGGATTCATCGACGACATCAACGCCATTCTCGAAAATGTGCCCGACGAGCGAAAGATGCTCCTGTTCTCGGCCACGATGCCACGCGAAATCGCCCAAATCGCCAAGAAGTACATGCACACGCCCGAAGAGTTCGTCGTCGGCAACCGAAACGAGAGCAGCGGTAACGTCAAGCACATATATTATATGGTGCGCGCCAACGACAAGTACCTCGCCCTGAAGCGCATTGTCGACAGCCGGCCGCGAATCTACGGCATCATCTTCACCCGCACGCGCGCACAGGCGCAGGAAATCGCCGACCATCTGCTCCAGGACGGCTACAACGCCGACGCCCTGCACGGCGACCTCTCGCAGGCCCAGCGCGACGCGGTGATGAAAAAGTTCCGCGAGCGCAACCTGCAACTCCTTGTGGCCACCGACGTGGCCGCCCGCGGGCTCGACGTCGACGACCTGACGCACATCATCTCCTACGCCCTGCCCGACGACAACGACGTGTACAACCACCGCAGCGGACGAACCGGACGGGCCGACAAGTCGGGCGTGAGCATCTGCATCATACACTCACGCGAGCGGAACCGCCTCAAACAGATTGAGCGCCACATCGGAAAAACGTTCGAGCGCCGCGAAGTGCCACAGGCAGAGGAAATCATCGAGAAACAGCTCTTCAACCTCGCCGACCGCCTCGAGCGCGTGCAGGTGAACGAAGACGAGATCGCGCGCTTCCTGCCGCCCGTGCTCAAGAAACTCGCCTGGCTCTCGGGCGAAGACCTGCTCAAACGCCTGCTCAGCCTTGAGTTCAACCGTCTGCTCGACTACTACCGCAACGCCCCCGTGCCCGACTATGTGCCCGAAAAACGCGACAAGAAAGCCAAAACCGACAGCGGCACCGAGCCGCGCGCGTCCCGGTCGAACTCCGACAAAGACCGACGCGAGGCCGAGCGCGGATTCGAGCGCGTGTATGTCAACCTCGGAAAATCCGACGGATGCTTCGCACCGGCGCTCATCCGCCTGATCAACCAGTACACCCGCGGGCCGCACGTCGGGCTCGGACGAATCGACCTGCTCACGAACTACTCCCTCTTCGACGTGCGCCAAGGCGACGCCGCGCGTGTGGTGGCCGCGCTGAGCCACGCCGACTTCTTCGGCAAACGCGTCTACTGCGAAATCGCCGACAAGGAAAAGGACTACGCCGCACTGTCGTGGGAGAAAGTGAAAGTGAAAAAGCAGCGCGCCGCCACACGCAAGGCCGAGCGCGACGCACGCCAAGCACCGCGGCGCGGAGCACAACGGGTGAAAACCGACAAACCCAAACCACAACGCAAAAAACGATAACCCTGATGAAAACCCTGACCATATTCCTGCTCGCCGTGCTCACCGCGCTGCCGCTAAGCCTGCCGGCAAGGACCGTGCGCGAGTTTTTCGCCGACGAACCCGGCCAGATCTTCGCCATCATCAACCGCTCGGCGAGGCTCGACATGTGCGACTACTTCGACGCCGGCCAAAAGGTGAGCGTGGAAAACCTCTTCGGCAACGGCACAAGGCTTGACACCATCACCGACCTCTACATGCGGCTGCACACCTCAGAAACCCATATCGTGGAAATCCGGTTGATGCCCTTCAAGTCCGACACGATTATCGCCGTGATCGAAACCGCACTCACACCCGCACCCGACAGCCATATCACGTTTTACAACCGCCACTGGTACCGCCTGCGCGAAATCAAACCCTTCAAAGCGCCCACCATCAACGACTTCTTCCTCTCCTCCACCCCGAAGGACACCCGCCGGGAACTGATTGCCGGACTGCAATTCCCCTTGATTGAGTACACCTTCACCGGCCCCGGCTTCGCCACACTCGAGGCCCGGCACAGCCTGCGCGCGTTTTTAGGCAAGGAAGTGTTCAAGAGTTACGCGCCATACATGCGCCCGACGCTCACCTATCGCATCGACGGCGCGAAAATCAAACCCCTCAAGCCATGACCGACTCCGCGCTCAGCCTTACTCAGTTCAACGCCCGAATCCGTCAGGCCGTGGCAGCCGAACCCCTGCTGCAACAGCAATGGGTCGTGGCCGAGATAAGCCAGGTGGGCCTCAACCGCGGACATTGCTACATCGACCTGGTGGAGAAAGACCCCGCCAACGGCAACACCGTGGCCAAACTCCAGGCCGTGGCGTGGGCCTCGACCTACGCCCGCCTCGCGCCCAAATTCGAATACGCCACCGGCCAGCGCTTCGCCGCCGGAATGAAGGTGATGCTCCTGCTGAGCGTGAACTTCCACGAGCAGTATGGCCTCAAAGCCGTGGTGAGCGACATCAACCCAGAATTCACCCTCGGCGAGATGGCCCGCCTGCGGCGCGAGATTCTGGAGCGCCTGGCCCGCGAGGGTGTGCTCGAGATGAACCGACAGTTGCCCCTGCCCGATGTGCCGCAGCGAATCGCCGTCATCTCGGCCTCAACCGCCGCCGGATACGGCGACTTCATCAAGCAACTCCACCAGAACCCCCACCGCCTGCAGTTCTACACCGCCCTGTTTCCCGCCATCATGCAAGGACAAAACAGCGCCGACAGCGTTCGAGCCGCACTCGACAGGGTGATGGAACACGAGGACGCGTTCGACTGCGTGGTGATCATTCGCGGCGGCGGCGCCGTCGACGACCTGTCGGGCTTCGAGAACTACGACCTCGCCGCCGCCGTGGCGCAATTCCCGCTCCCGGTTGTGGTGGGCATTGGGCACGAGCGCGACACCACCGTGCTCGACTTTGTGGCCGCGCAAAGCGTGAAAACCCCCACCGCCGCGGCGCAGTGGCTACTCACACGCGGCATCGACGCACTCGCCCGATTGAACGCACTGAGCACCGCCCTTGCAGCCAACGCCCGGGAAATACTCGGTCACGCGCGAGAGCAACTCACCTATTTCAACACCGCCATTCCCGCCACAGCCCGGCGGCACATCGACACACACCGGCTCCGACTGCAAAACCTGCAGCAATCCATTCCGCAGGCCGCAAGAACACGAATCCACAACGACACGCAACGCCTCGACCGCGCCGTGGAACTGATCCACGCCGCCACACGGCAAGCATTCGCCCGCGAAAACATCCGGCTGCAAAACCTGGCCGACAAAATCCACCTGCTCGAGCCGCAAAACACGCTCAACCGTGGCTACGCCCTCGTCACCGACACCGACGGACACCACATCACCAACGCCGAGACACTCCACAGCGGACAACAACTCACCATCACCCTGCGACAAGGACAAACCAACGTAACCGTAAACAATTAACCCCAACCACTATGCCCGAACCAACCTATACCCAAGCCATTACCGAACTTGAAGACCTCGTGCGCCGCATGCAGGATCCCGCCTGCGACATCGACCTCCTAAGCCAATACACCCGCCGAAGCAAAGAACTGCTCGAAATCTGCCGCCAGCGCCTCACCGCAACCGACAACGAAATCAAAGCCCTGTTGGCCAACATCGAGCAAGAACAACCCAACCCATGAAACGCATCGCCATCCTCGCCTCCGGCAGCGGCACCAACGCCGAAAACATCGTCCGCAGGTTTGCCGACAGTCCCGACATCGAAGTGGCCGCCGTAATCACAAACCGCGCCCACGCCGGAGTGATTGACCGCCTGCGGCCCTACGGCATCGAGGTGGAATACTTCGGCCGCGACCATTGGCTGAATCCCGAGGCCGTGGTCGAGCGGCTGCAAGCCCTCCGCGTCGACCTCGTTGTGCTCGCCGGTTTCCTCGCCATCATCAGGGAGCCGTTGCTCACAGCCTACTGCGGAAGAATCGTCAACATTCACCCCTCGCTGCTGCCGCGTCATGGCGGACCGGGCATGTACGGCGACCGCGTCCATCAGGCCGTTCTGCAATCGGGAGACACCATCAGCGGCATAACCATCCACCTCGTTGACGCCGGAATCGACGCCGGCCCCATCGTTGAGCAGCACTCACTCGACGTCCTCCCCGGCGACACCCCCCATTCCCTCGCCGAGCGTATACACGTCCTTGAATACGCCCACTACCCCGAGGCAATCAAGCGGCTGTTATCGTAACCCTGACACCGGAACAAGGGAGGAAATCCGCGACCGACTTACTTTTTTTAACTCTGCCGCAATGACATCTCATGATTTTTATCTAAATTTGCGTTTGTTTTTAAAAAGACCACACAAGATATGGGCAAGTACAAGATTCCTTTCTTAACCGCATGCATTCAGGCATTCGGCCAACGCTTCTCAATGACACGAAAAGCGGCTTTCAACTATTTGCATCGGTATAAGGGGTTGGCGTTTCTGATTGAGTTCTACGATGTGGAACACTTACAGTCAATAGATGAGACCATCGATGACATGCTCATTATCTGCCAAAAGAATGGAGGAACGCTCGCATGACTCTCTTTCACGGCTCTAATCAGGACATTCAGACAATAGACCTCACCAGAGGATTGCGGCACAAGGACTTCGGCAGAGGCTTCTATCTCACTCCGGATAAGAACACCGCAATCCGAATGGCTCAAAAAAAAAGGCCTATTGGTCATTTTGCAGGATAAGAAGTGCCTGAAGAGCCGATTCACACTGGCTTTACAGGCACTTCAAAATTTTCAGGCAA
>CACYCT010000111.1 GCA_902772965.1 uncultured Bacteroidales bacterium
AAAGACAAAAAGACAAAAGGCCGGTGACAGAAAGACAAATTTTCACCTTACCTGATTACGGATTATGTCTTTTTGCCCCTCATCGAAACGAGTTATGTCTTTTTGTCTAAATGCCAGCGGATTATGTCTATTTGTCCCTCATCGACACAAGTTTTGTCTTCTGTATTAATAACAGAGACATGAAACCCACCTTGAAAAAAGAGCGTGGCCGGTGTCGGGCCACGCTCTGTGAGTAGGAATGTGGAATCAGAATCCGGTGTTATTTGCCGACCAGAATGTTGGTGAGCGCGTTGATGTCCTGCACATCAATGCCGCCTTGTCCGTCAACGTTGGCGCGGCCGCCGTACTTCGAGGCACTGTCTTTGCCGAGCACGATGTTGATCAGGATGTTCAGGTCTTGCACGTCCACTACTGTGTTACCGTCCACATCGCCCTTCTTGCCCGGGGTCGGTGTGTTGGGTTTGGGCCAGAGGTTGGAGTAGATGTCGGTGAAGGTACCGGCTTCGGCGCTGGAAAGTTTGAGGTAGGCCGTACCGACAGCCATGTTGTGGGCAGAGGTCGGACGCACCCAGTGGGGCGTGCTTGCGGTGCCGTTCCAATAGTAACCCACGGTTTGGGCGTAGACATTCACCGAACCGGCCGCTGCGGAGGCGAAGTAGTTGGTCATCGGCGCGCTCACGCTTCCGGAGGGCCGTTTGATGCGGTATTCGCTTCCTGAGGTGAGGTCGGTGAGCAGCAGGCCGGTTTCGGCGGGTGCCTGGTTGGCCTTGGTCAGGGTGACGGCCTGGTCGTTCTTGCTGTAGTTCGATGCGTAGTATGCGCTGATGTTGGAGCCGGAGAGGTTTGCCG
The DNA here is from genome assembly GCA_902772965.1 of uncultured Bacteroidales bacterium. Classification (GTDB taxonomy): domain Bacteria; phylum Bacteroidota; class Bacteroidia; order Bacteroidales; family Muribaculaceae; genus Sodaliphilus. The sequence goes on from CACYCT010000111.1 coordinate 850, forward strand.
GGAACATGGAGGAGAACATCTGTGTAGCCGCGGTGGGTTTGATCCACACGGCCACGAAGTCGAGGTAGGATGATCCCCATCCGTTCACGAGGTTGTACCAGTTGTTACCTCTGCTGTTGGGCACCCACATGGTGAATCCGCTGGCGTTGCCGCCGATGTAGCGTCCGTCGGTTGCGGGCAGGTTCATATCGGGGAAGTAGAGTGCGGTGAGTTTGTTGTTGCAGAAGGCGTACTTGTTGATGGTGGTCACGCTGGTGGGGATTTTGATTTCTCCGGCGATGGCAGTGTTGTTGAACGCGTATTCACCGATGTAGGTCAGTCCGGAGGGCAGGCTGAGGTTGCTGTTGGCGATGGCCTTGGAGTTATAGAACGCGTCGTGGCCGATGCGCTTGATCGAGGAGGGCATGTTGATACTTGGGACGTTCGGCGCTTCGGCGAGGCAGGAGTCGCCGAGTTCGGTCACGAGGTAGGTCTTGTTGCCGAAAGATTTGTTGGTGGTTTTGTCGGTGATATAGGTTTCGAAGCCAAAACCGGTCGTTCTTGTTTTGTTGTGTGGATTGTAGACGTACTTGACGGTTCCGGCGTAGGTGACGCCGCCGTAGGTTGTCGAGGCGGTGCTTGTGATGGTGAAGTGGTGTACCGACGCGTTGTATATGGAGTGCGGGGTTTTATTGTCACTTCCATAATATCCGATAAAATCGTACGCTCCGGCCTCGATGTAACTTGCGCGGCTCGAGAACGAGGAGTGGTTTTTGAACTGCTTGACGTATCCTGTGGGAACGAGGATTTTGCAGGTCGAGGGCACGGTGCCGAAGTCGAAACTCCAATTGGAGCCGCATGCGCCCGGGTGATTGATCACCATCTCGGTGAGGGTGGTGGTATTCTTGCAGAAGGTTTGGCTGAACGATGTGCAGGAACTCGGGATGATGATTCGGGAATATTTTCCGTCAAAGAAGGCGTATCCGGCAATTTTCTTGAGGCCGTAAGGCAGGGCGATGGTTCCGGAGAGTTTGGTGCTGCGGAAGGCGTGGTCGCCGATGTATTTCAGTTTCGGCGAGAAGTCGAAATCGGTGAGGGGCTGGTTGTAGAACGCGTCGTGGCTGATTGTGTCGATATTGGCCGCGTTACTCACCGTGAAGTCTACCGACGACTTGAAGGCGTACTCGCCGATGCGGTTGACAACAAAACTTTCACCTCCGAAGGAGATGACGTCCACAATGGTACGTGAGGTAGTAGTTGTGGGAGATAGCGGGGTTCCCACCACGCGCGCGCGACCATTATAGGTTTTCCCGTCAATGGTGACTGTTCCGCGCTGGGTGATGGAGTAGCACTCGGTGTATCTGTCGTAGTTGCCGCCGATGTCGTAGGCTTGCGAGTTGTTCTGGTTGACGTTTTTGAATCCTGTCCATCCGGCGCTGCTGTAAGCGGATTCTTTACCGTAGGGTACGAGCAGACTTACGTTGGAGAGTGTCACACCGCTGAGCAGGTTGGACATTGTTTTAGTGGGCGGCGTGTTGATGTTCACCATCAGGGTTGTCAAGCCGGTCATGTTCTGGAACGCGTAGTCGTAGAGGCTGTTCACCGTAGACGGCACGCGCAGCATGGTCAGGGCCGAGGTGTTGTAGAACGCGTAGTTCCGGATGGAGGTCACGCCGTAGGGGAGCATCACGCGGGTCACCTTCTTGCAGTTGTAGAAAGCGTTCTGGCTGACGGTGCGCAGGGTAGTCGGCATTGAGACGATGGGGCCCGATTTTCCTTCGGGACAGCGGTAGAGGTAAGTCTGCGCCTTATTGTACAGCATACCGCCGGAGACGGAGTAGGTAGTGTTCTCGGACGCCAGTTCGTAGTTGACCAGCGAGGTGCAGCCGATTGAGAATGTGACGTCGCCGATGTCGTTCAGCGAGGCGGGCATCTTCAACGAGGTCAGGTTGGCGCAGTTGACGAAGGCGCGTGACTTGAACTCCTGGAGATAGGTGCTGGGGGTGAGGTCAATGATTTTCACATTGGCGTTGCCTTTGATGGCGTTTTTGCCGATGCCGTACCAGCGGTAGACGAGGCCGCCGTAAGCTTCGGAGGCAGCCGATATGGATGACCTTCCGGTAAGCGTTCCGGTTGTGTTGTCGGTACTGGGATACCAATAGGTCACATAAGCGTTGCGGTCCGAGGAGGCGTCGTTGCTGTCGGTCGAACCAATGGTCAGACCGAAGGACTGTTTACGTGTGTCGTCTCCAAAAATAATGTCATACGTCGCGCCGTTGTCGGTGGTGACGGTGCTGACGTTGAAGATGCTCTTCAGGTCGGCTGTGGAGGTGGTCATGTTCTCGTTCACGTAGAGCGTTCCGCTGTTTGAGGGGAACGAGGAGGTGTAGTATGACCCGGGTTTCTGGAAGGCGGAGTAAGTGATGGTTTTGAGTTTTGTACATCCGGCGAAGGCGTTGCTTCCGATGGAGTTGACCGAACTCCTGAGGTGGACTGATGTGATGTTCGTACAGTTCTGGAACGCGCCGGACATAATCTGGTTCACACCCCAGTTGATGGTCACCGAGGTAATCGCGGATGTGTTGGCGAAGGCGTTGGTGTCGATGGCGTACACGCGGTACTTCGTTCCACCGTAGGTTACGGTCGACGGGATGGTCAGCGAGAGCGTTGATTTTCCCTTACCCGTAGAACTGAGACCTTTCACGAGGGCGAGTTTGCCGCTGTAGGAGTTGAAGTCATACTCAAGGTCGCCGATAGCGGTGGCATGGCCGACAAAGCCGGTCAGACCCACCACAATGGCGAACATCGATAGTAATAGTTTTTTCATTGCGGTAAGAATTTAGTTTAACAAATATAGTAATTTTCTCATTTTTAGCCAGTTAAGGCTCCGTAAGTGTCGATTCCGCAGGGAATGACACCCAGACCGTGCAAAAGTAAATCATTTTGCCGGATTAGGGAAAAATATTCTGTTAAAATTTTGTTAAATTTTATTTCAGTGGCGGCTTCGATTTTACGAAAGTTTGAATAAACGAATGTTTGCACAATGGAAGTGGATTGTTTGTATTCTTATGCTTTTTGTCAAATGATTAAGGCAGGCCGCCCCTCTAATCGGTTCGGTTAAAGGGGCGGGGCATTGCGGTTATGTGGGTCGCTTAGCGGCGACGGTGTGCGCGCAGGGCAGAGGTGGCGGGAGACCATTTCAGGTTCCACACGGCAACTCGGTCTTTGTTGCTGTCCTGGTTGCTGGGCGAGAGGTTGTTGATTACGATGCGGTACTGGCTCGAGGGAACGTTGCACGCCTGGGTGAATGTGTACACTTTGTATTTTTCGGGCGCGGTTTGCTCCACGGTGTAGGTTTCCACGGCCTGGTCGTCGACCACGATGTCCACTTTGAGTTTAATGGCGCTGTCGGAGTAGGGCATGGCGTAGTTGAACGAGAGGTTGGTGATTCCTCCGGTGAGCACGGGGGAGATGATTTGTCCGGCGGCCGATGTCTTTCCGTTCAGGCAGGGTGCGAGGCAGTAGTTGGTTGTTGAGCCGTCCATGAGGCCGATGAATTTGAAGGTGGGGTTGGAGTCCACTGTTCCGCCTTTGAGCAGGGAGCAGTTGTTGGCTGTCCAACCGGCTGTGGAGGTGAGTGTTCCGAAGGTGGACTTGCCATCTCCGCCGTTCATGGTCTCGAAGTCGGCGCGTGTTGCCGCGACGGGTTTGGGTGTTGTTCCCTCGTAGTTGAATTTGACGTCGTCGACACACCATGTGGCGTAGTTGGCGTCGGCGGTTGCCTCGAATCGGAAACCGATGTAGTAGGTTCCGTTGAACTGGCTCAGGTCGAGGTCTCCGCTTTCGGCCCAGTCGGAGTATCCGCTTGCGGGTGGCGTGGCGATGGTGGGGTTGAGTTTCACCTTCTCGGCGGTGGAGGGGTCGTTGGTGGAGAGGACGTACACCTCAAAGTGGCTGGTTGTGCTGTTGTAGCCGTTGACTTGCGTGCGGAACTTGAGGTTTTTGTTTGTTGCCTTGTTGATGGCTATCGCGGGGGTGATGAGCCATGAGTCGAAGGGCGGTGTGCCTTTGTAGCCGGTCATGGCGGCGTAGGTGTTTCCGGAGAAGGTTGTGGTGTACCATGCTTTGTTTCCGGCCACTTGCACGTTGGTCCAGTCGCTGGGCAGTCCGGATTCGAAGTTCTCGTCGATTTCGGTGACTCCGCCTGTGGCGATGGAGAGTTTGTATTCGTCGGTTGAGCCTGTTAGTGGTTGGATGCCGTAAGTTCCCATGTATTCGCTGAACTCGCCCTTAATCCAGATTTTGGTGTGCAGAATTTCGGGGTTGTCCTTGAGGTTGGCTTGTTGGCGCATGCGCGAGCCTTGCGGCAGGGGCACGATGAGGCACTTGGTGTAGTCGGTCTCGTCGGCGTTTGCCGCGATGACGAGTGTGGTGGCCATAGAGGCGGGAGCCTGCCATTCGATGTCGGTGTTGGCTTTGACGGTGGTCACTTCGGGCGCGACGGCTCCCACGACGTATGCTTCCACCCAGGCGTTCTTGCCTGAGCCTTGGCGCTCGATGACTTCGGCCACGTTGTAGGGGTCGGAGATGGAGCCTTTTGTTCCGGCGAATCCCTCAACGTCTTCGAGGTCGCGCAGCAGGAGTTGCCATTTGTCGTCGCCGGTGAGGTAGAGCACGCCGGTGATGTCACCCTCGCCGAGGGGGAGTTTCTCGGTGTGGAAGTCGGCGAACATGCTGTTGGTGACGATGAGTTGGTTTCCTTCTGTGTCGGAGATTTTGCGCTCGGTTGACTTGTTGTCGTCTCGGTCGATGGCGTAGGGTTCTTTACCGTCGGCGTCGTCCCATTTCACGTTTTGGAGTTTGATGAGTCGTCCTTGGTATTTGATTTGCGTCTCGCGGTCGGATTTTCCGCTGAAGTCGCTGATTTTGCACACGGTGGGTTGTATTTTGCTCAGGTCGGGCAGTCCGTTCACCTCGGTGTGCTCCTGGAATTTGGCCAGTGTCATGCGTCCGGCTTCCCATGCCGATTGCGCGGCGTACCATTCGGGTTGTCCGAGCAGTAGTTGTCCGTTGTATTTTCCGATCCAGAAGTCTTTCATGCTGATGACGACTTCTTGTCCGCGGCGGTAGTATGTATTGAGGCTTGCCTGGTCGATGGAGATTCCGAGTCCGTCACCGTTTTCGTCTTGTATGTAGATGTATTTGAAGATGTTGCCTGCGGCGTCGTCGCTGGCAACCCATCCGTGGATGTAGATTTCCTCTTTGATGGTGTCGATGTAGTTTCGTCCGTCTTGCCAGTATTGTGCTTTAAACTCGGCGAGTGTCATGTTGGCCGTGTGTGTGGCGTGTGGTGTGATCAGGGGCGGCGTGTCGAAGTCTTCGCTGCAGGCCGCGGCCATGATCATCAGCATGAGCAGGCTCAGGTAGTAGTTGATGCGTTTCATTTTGTATATGTGGGTGTGAGGTTATTAATCGGGTTTGTTTGTCAGAAGCGAACTCCTACGTTGAGGAAGAGTTTGAATCCTTGGGCGTAGTAGTATTTGTTGGGGAATTTGCTGTTTTGGAAGTCTTCGATGGTTCCTCGTCCCTGCTGGTATCCTCCGGTCATGATTTTCCGGTTGTTGAGGATGTTGTCGAGGTTGAGGTTGATGTTGAGCGAAGCGGTGCGGTTCAGGTAGATCACGTGACCGATGCTTGCTCCGATTACGAGGGCTTCGTTGAGGCGTTCCTGGTTACGGTAGTAGGAAAGGACTTCGTTGGCTTGCTGAACGGAACTGAAGGGCGTGGTTCCGTCGGCGTTGACTGCGTTGACGGGTTCGTGTCTTACGGGCGAGATGTCGACGTAGGCGCGGTTGAGCCATGTTCCGTTGATTTCGAAGAACCACATTTTCGGTGCGGCCCAGTTGATGGCGATGTTGTAGGCCTCTTCGGGGGTTCCGGAAACGTGGAAGTTTTTCAGGTAGACGGTGGTCACGATGTCTTGTTCCGATCCGTTTTCGTACGAGCGTGTTCCTGTGGGCCGGTTCCGGTAGAGGTATCGCGCCCAGTTGGCGGCTCCGCTGATGGTGACTGAGGGTGTGATTTTGTAACTCAGTCCGAGTTCGATTCCGCGGTACACCTTGTGTATGCCGGTCATGGCGTAGTTCATGAAGGTGTTGTAGGCGTCATCGTAGAAGGCGTATCGTTCTGTGGCGCCCCGTTGGTCGGTATAATAGGCGGTGATGACGCCTTTGAACGATCGGTAGTTCCATTGGTATCCGATGTCGCCGCTCCAGATGGTTTCGGATTGCAGGCCTGTGATGACGTCGTCTTTTGTGCGTGGCGAGACGTAGGCGTTGTATGCCATTGGCGGGCGTGTGCCGAAGTATGCGTGGGCGATGATGGAGTTTCGTCCGTCGATTTTAAAGGTTGCGCCCGCTTTGATGGCGGCGTTGACGTACTCGTGCACTTTTCCTCTTCCGAGTGAGTTTTCGGGTGCGCGTCCGTTGCGCATTTTTCCGTCGCGCTGGAAGCGTGTGTATGTGGCGCGCAGGCTGTAACTGAGGTCCCACCGCGGCAGGGTGAACACCATTTGTTTCCATGCCTGTGCCTGCCAGGTGTCGATGTTGTAGTTGTATCCGAACCGGTCGCCTTTCACTACGCGTCGGTTGGGATTGTCGAGGTCGTTCTGCGCGAGGTCGGGTGTTGCGGGGAAGTCGCGTTCGGCGTATTGGTCAATGTCGAGCCAGTAGCGTCCGCCGAGCAGGTCGGCCACGGTTTTGTAGTACGACGAGCGGGTGAAGTTGGCGCTCAGTCCGCCTTGCAGGGTGGTGACGTCGGTCAGTCGCGTGTTGAGGTTGGTGTTGAGCGCCCACGAGGCCTGGTTGCTGTGCCGCTTCTCAATCATGTAGGTTGAGCCTTTGTCCGCTCCGCCGTTGTCGGCGATGTAGTTGTTGAGCAGGTTCACTTGGTATAGTCGGTTCCAGTTGATTTGGCGCGTACTTTCATCGTGCAGCCAGAGTTGGGTCATGTCGTATTTCACAGCTTCGTTTTGCGCGTAGCTGGGCAGGTATCGGTAGTAGTCGGGGCGCGGGTCGGGCGCGTTATACCACCCGAGAGCGGTGGAGGCGTAGAATGATTTGTGGAATGCGGCGCCGGTGTTGAGCGTGGTGTTCATGTTCGGTTTCCAGATCCAGTTGAAGATGGCGGTGGGGTCAAAGGTTTCCACTACGCGCGCGCTGCGTTTTTTGCCGTCTTGCCAGCCCCAGTTGGTGTTGTACAAGTTGTTTCCCGCCAGGTCGTAGGCTTCCTGCACGGTTGCGGAGTTGCTCGAGCGGCGTGTGGGGGCGCCGAAGGTGACCAGCGAGATGCTGTGTTGCGGGTTAAGCACTTTTTGCAGTGCGATGAAATATCCGGCCGATTTGTAGAACGAGCCGGGGATGATACCTTCATCGGCATATCGTCCGACTGCGCTGACGGTGAGAGCCCATCCGTTGGGGCGCAGACCGGTGCTGTAGGTGATCATGGCGCGGTACTTGTAGTTGGAGTTTGTGTAAGCGACCGAGCCGCGGAACCCTGGGGCATAGTCTTTGGCGTAGAGGTTGATGTTGCTCGCGCCTCCGATTTCACCGAAGGAGAAACTTGTCGCCTCGAGCCCCAAGCCGATAGACTTACTGCGGAAGGCTTGGTTCATGCCGCCGATCATAGAGTAGTTGAATCGTCCTCTGACGGCGTCGTTGAAGTTGATTCCGTTCATTGAGCCGGAGTTGTACTCGTTTTGATATCCGCGCATGCGGAAGCGCATGATTGAGAAGTCGTAACTGGCGGCCTGATAGAATGGGTTGTCGGTGGCTCCGGTGAGTGTCCCGATGGCCTGGGTGTTGCCTTCCTCGTCCTCGAGCTCTTGCTCTGAAATCACAAGGTCTTGGCGGAACTCGCTAAGTCCTTCGGGTGAGGTGTTCGAACTGGAATTGAGTGTGATTTTCCCGAGGTCGGCGACAATTCCGTCGATTATCTCAACGGGTTGGGTGTGGTCGTAATAGCCGTATCCGAGCACAACGAGCATGTCGCGTCCGGGTCGGGCATCACTGATTTGGAAGTCTCCGGCGGGACCAGTGCTCACGGTGAATCCCTGCTCGTCGAGCAAGACGGTGGCACCCGCAACGGGTTGTCCCGAACGGGCATCAACCACCACACCTCGCACACCCGTGGGGAGCGCCCATGCCGATAGCCATGCCGATAACATGAGTATCAGGAGGAGTTTTAGTTTATTCATCTGCAATATAGTGTTTAGATTGTTGATTTTCAGTGATATATTGATTTTTCAACCCATTCGGGGGAAGCCATTCGGGTCGTAATATCTCTAAAAGTTTACAAAAATACTAAAAACCTTTTAGTGCGTAACAATTTTTCTTCATTTTTGCGAAAAAAACAGGCCGATAAAAATCGGCCCGACTAAATATAGAGGGTATGAGTGTGGTCTTTATTCAATCACGCGACACGCTCCGCGGTAGCGGCGGCTATAATACGTTTCCGAAGAGTGGCTCTCGGTGATACCTGAGCGGCAGGCCGCATGGATAAACTTGAAGTCACGGTCGTTCTGCACCTCCGTTACGATGCCCACATGGCCGATTCCCGCTCCGCCGCGACGGCCACTGAAGAATACAAGGTCTCCGGGCTGCAACTCGCTCCGGCCCACACGACGTCCGTCGTTGATTTGCCCGCGGGATGAACGGTCAAGGCTTACGCCGAAACGTTTGAACACATAACTGGTGAATCCGCTGCAATCAAAACCGCGAGGCGACATCTGACCATAACGGTATGGGACACCGCGGAATTTAAAGGCATACTCAATCAACTCGCTAACAACGCTTTGCTGACGCTGCTTGATGGCTGATTGATTAATCTGCTCGGCAATGGTGCCGTGTTTGCGTGCGTTAAGTTCTTGAGCCGAAACTTCAGTTGGGCACATCAAGAAAGCCGCCCAAACAATAAGGGAGGATAACGTGAATCTACAGATATTTTTCAGGGAGAATTTTGAGTTGGTTTGTACTTTCATGCCGCAAAATTACAACCATTCTATTTTATGGGCAAGCCGCCGCAACATTTGTAAACACTTGATAATTTGTGTTTAATCAAAGACGATGATTGCTGTAAAGTGCGCTATAGCGGTGAATTAGGGTGCCATACTAATGTTTAAAAAATGATATTGAGAAATCGAAAAAGATACATTTTTTAACACAAAAGCGACTTATTAAACGCTTTCTAACGTTTTGAAACCGGTTTGTAATTTCCGGCGGCAACTTCTGTCCTGAAATCGATTTTTTTCAAATTCATTGGATGATATTCGTTTTTTTCGTAATTTTGCAAGTTGAAACACAACACCTCTTAATATGGCACTGAGATATCCCATAGGCGTTCAGACGTTTGACAAAATCATCAACGGTGGTTATGTCTATGTCGACAAGACCGAGTTGGTCTACAACATGGTTCATGACGCGACGTATTACTTTCTGAGCCGCCCCCGGCGGTTCGGCAAGTCGCTGCTGATCTCCACCTTGGAGGCGTACTTCTCGGGTAAGCGCGAACTGTTCAAGGGTTTGGCCATCGACAGCCTCGAAACCGAATGG
>CACYCT010000112.1 GCA_902772965.1 uncultured Bacteroidales bacterium
CGCGTGAGTAAAAAACATAACCAAACCCGTATGGATCCTTACGAAATCATCAACCGTTATTATCCCGACCCGTCACCCCTGCGCGACGTGCTCGTGATTCACAGTCGGCAAGTTACCCAACTCGCCCTCACCCTCGCGCGCCGGCTGAGCGAACCCGTCGATATGGACTTCGTGGCCCAAGCCGCCATGCTGCACGACATCGGCATCTACCTCACCGACGCACCCGGAATCCACTGCCACGGAACAGAACCCTACATCCGCCACGGCATCCTCGGCAGCCAACTGCTCACACGCCTCGGCTATCCCCGCCACGCCCTCGTGTGCGAGCGGCACACCGGCGCCGGTCTCAGCCTCGACGACATCATCAGCCAGAACCTGCCCCTACCCCATCGACCCATGCTCCCCGTCAGCCTGGAAGAGCAACTCATCTGCTACGCCGACAAGTTTTTCAGCAAGACCCACCTCGGCGAGCCACCCCGAAGCCTCGACCGCGTCAGGAAATCCCTTTCACGCTTCGGCTCCGACACAATCACCCGATTCCAAACCCTCGCCGACCGCTTCGGAACACCAGACTGAGAATCCGGCTCCCGCAAAAAACTCAGAACTTATACCGCAATCCCGCCAAGAGGATACCTTGCTCGCCGAATCCCAACTCGAGAAATCCCCTGAAAGATTTGCCGAACTCGATACCGGCGGCCGACGCCTGCCAACCGAATGTAGCCTTTGTCTTGTCTTTGTCGGCACCTGTGTCTGTGCCGATGATTACACCGAGCGCGAGTTTCGAGTACATGCTGAAGTGGGTGCGGTTGAGCCAGTTGTACTTAACGGCGGGCATGATGCCGAAGTATTTGGTGCGCTCCTTGTCGTTGTCGTTCCACTTACAGGTGCTGAACGTGCCCAACACACCCACACCGAGCCGTGACTTCGGGCGGTAGAAATACTCCACGCCGAAAGGCCCGATGTAACTGGTTTGCTTGCCGGAGAAAATCCCGCTGAGATAGGACGAGTTCACATCGGTGAACGCGCCCACGCCATAAGAAATGCCGATCTCGTGCTTCCACTCATCCTGGGCATTGACACTCAGGACGGCCGCCACGGCCAACACTGACATGATTAAAAATCTCTTCATACTGGTTATTATTATTATTTGGTTATTTTGGTTATCTCCGACTTGCCTCAGTAAGGCAAATTGAAAGCGCAAAGATACGAATCTTTTTGGATTTATCGCGCAATCCGACACATAATATCACAAATAATTGCTCGCGCTCGGGAACACCGGCAAGTTGATGTCTCCGAACGCGAGTATTTTCCCGACAATCTGACCTACATCTCAATCAGAACCTCGCAGACAAAGCGCGATTGTGCGTTTGGACTCGTTTCTACTTTCCCAATATTATGTTGAGAATGTAGTTAAGGTCATCTATATCAACTAATCCGTCACTGTTAAGGTCGGCGGCATCATCACTGTCGCTTTTTTGGAGAATGATGTCGACAACTGTCGAGAGGTCACCTATGTCGACCACAGAATCGCCGTTGGTGTCACCTAAAGGCAGAATGATGAAATCCTTCCACACCGCATAAGTTTTATATACTGGAATGTACTTGGCCGGCACGTAAAGTTTGATGGGTAAATCTGCTCCGTAACTACCTTTGAAATTGGACCGGCCCTCCATAAATCTTGGCGGCACGGGGGCATGACTTTTGATAGTTCTCAATCTCGGGCATTCGTAAAAAGCATATTTGTTAATCCACTTGACTGATTTCCCGACTGTTACTGACTTGACCCTGCTTTTATAGGCAAAATAAGGAGGGATATACTCCACACTGTCGCCCAAAACGAATGTACTTGCATGACATTCTTTAAAAATGTCCGGGCCATTATTGCCTCCACCGTTGACTCGCTTTGCGTTCCACTTAACAAAATTAACGGAATACCCACTAAAGGGAGTAATCAGACTGGATGCTTCAAAGAGCGACTTGCCGATTGACACTTTTCTCAACCCGGTGCAGTCGGAAAATGGTGCTGTTCCAATAGCAAACACATTGTCGGGAATTGTGATTTCTCTCAGTAGCGGACAACGTGCAAAGGCATACATTCCTATTGAGTGCAGCGAATCAGGCAAAGCCAGAGCGGCCAAGCTACTGCATCCGATAAAGGCATACTCTCCTATTGAGCGCAGAGACTCGGGTAGCGCGATAGAAACCAGGTTTTCGCATCCGCTGAAAGTTCTTGTTCCAATAGAGTTTACAGCATCACCGATAATCAATTCTGACAAATTACTACACCCCGAAAATGCACCGTCACCTATCGTCTTCACACCGTTCCCAATTGAAACCGAGGCAAGATTTTCACAAGTTTGGAAAGCATACTCACCGATGTAGGAAACCGAATTCGGAATAACAATCTTAGTTAAATTCTTATAAGCTTTGGCTGTTCCTTCATTATACGGATTTCCTACAATGAACGCACTCTCGCTAATGCCAACTGTACCGTCTTTAAATCTTATAGTGGTTCCGGAGGGCATTTCGCCTTTATAACAATATGCGACACGCCCGGCATAAACCAACCCATCAGGTTGACTGTTAAGCCAGTATGTATTATAGAATGCGTAAGGGCCCACATTGATAAGCGAGTTGGGAAACTCAGGAACAGAAAACTTAAAACACTGGGAAAAAGCGAAGGAGCCAATGCTTGTGAGCGATGATGGCAAATTGATGCTGCTTAAATTCGTACAATGCTCGAATGCACCTGCACCTATCTCTTTCAACTGATTTCCAAGGATAGAGACCACCTTGAGGTCAGAGCATCTACGGAAGGCAAAATCTCCAATATGAGTAACCGATTCAGGTATAATTATCGACTGGAGTTTTGTACAATCAGAGAACGCGCCGGGAGTGATACTGATGGTGCCTTCTTTTATAGTTATAGACTTGCCGCCCACCACCTTATTACGGTAGAGTACTCTTCCTGCGTAAACCAAGTCAGGTTGATTCCGATACCAAGGTGTGGTCTTTCCTAATGGATTGGTAGGATCTCCGAAAGCACAGAAACCAATGTATGTAACCGAATTGGGTATGCTGATATCAATTAAGGCGGTGCAGCCATTGAAAGCCTCCGACTCTATTCTGGTGACAGAACTGGGAATATCGATTCGGGTAAGGCTCGAGCATTGCGAGAACGCTCTGACACCGATTGAGGTAAGGCCATTACCGAGAGTGACCGAAGTAAGTCCGACACATCCGGCGAAAGCTTCAGTACCAATGCTGGCAACACCATCGCCAATCACGACCGAATTGAGGGCATCGCAACCCTTGAATGCACCAGTTCCGATACTGGTCACACTTTCGGGAATAACCACAGAAGTAAGCCCTTTAAAACTATAAAAAGCGTTGTCACCGATAGTGTTGATGGTGTTGGGGAGTGTCAGTGACTTCAAAGAACTGCCTGGATTATAAAAACCGTCGGCAACAGCAATGGCTGTAACGGTATAACGTTTGTTCGTATATACAGAAGTAATCTCCGCCGGAATAGTGAGTTCTGTCAACGTACCAATGCTTCTTCCTACGTTTATCACCGTAGCTGTTTTACCATCGGCGTTGATATTATAGCACAATCCGTTAGGGGCTACATAGTCGTACGCGTAACTCATCAAGGCAACTGTCATGAAGACAATTAATATAAATCTCGGTTGTATACTGATATCATATTTCATCGCATAAATCCTTCAGTGCCGCCTGGTCCCCGAATTTGGCAAATACATATAACAAAAAAGCAGTGTGGGACTTGCTACTGTTTATCCTGATTGGGCATCGCCAAACGCCACGCTGAAATAAACAGATCCCCACACCATGCCATATATATAATCCCTATCCTTCGGAAGAGATACATAGGCACGCATAGGCGTCTTTCAACTGTCTATCCCTCAGCATTCAGAAATTGGCGATTTCAATCAGAGGATGAACAAAAGAACGCTACTTATGTAACTTTCGGTAACACCTGACGATGAGCGTCAGTTTCTACCTAATGACTCTTCACGCTTGAAAAGCCCGAGATGAAACACAAAGGTTTCAAATTTCGACTGCAAAAATAGTAAAAATTATTCAATCAGCAATATATTTCGAACACCAAACACCCAAGCAAAACCATTTTTCCTCACCGGTAGAATGTAATCCAGTTGGTGCAGTAGTCATGCGTGTGGGGGTGGAGGGTGAGGATTGAATCCGCCGTGGGGCGGCACCAGGCGTGGTTCCAGCCCGAGCCCATATCCATATAAATGGCCTCTGCCGCGCCCAAACGCAGCAAACTGCGGCGGAAAACACCGAAATCGACTGCCTCTACCGACTCGACAACGCAGAGCCGCCCGCCCACTTCGCACAGGGCCCGAAAAATGTTATGGTTATCATCCTCGCGCGCGATCGGTGTCAACTGCCCGCGGCTGATAATCATCTCCTGACCGAAGGCGGCTCCGCCACTACGCGCCGCGGCGGCCATCGAATCAGGGTCGACGGGATAAGTGAAAGCCCACTCGTTGCCGCCGTAATATACAAACGCGCCGGTGTTGCGCTTGCAATGATAGCCGCGGTGGAGCGTGCCGCCGCTGACGTGGTCGCCGGCGATGTTCGAATGGGCGAAAGTGTCGAGCAATTCGCCGGTGTAGGCGGCTTCGGCGACGAGAATCACGCTCGGGTCGGCCGGCGACGGCATAGTGCCGCACACGAGGTCAATGCGCGAGAATTGCGGGTAATAGGCCACAAGGCCAAGACTGTTGTGGCGGGTGATCTCAACGAACATGGCAGATGATTCGGTTTTGGTTACCTTAGTGCAGGAAAGCGAAAGCAAAACGGAGCACAAAACGGCGATTTCACCGAGCCTTTTCATGCTGCTTTTTGAGTTTTCGCAGGTTCTGGATAAAACTCCACGCACCTTGCAGGCGTTTGACGCGCACGAGGGTGTTGTTGGTCACGACGTATTCCGACAGTCCTTCCACCGACGAGCCGCTGTGCCAGTCGTAGGAGTATCCGAGTTGTCCCCACGGGC
>CACYCT010000113.1 GCA_902772965.1 uncultured Bacteroidales bacterium
CATACGAGCTTGCTCGTTGATGGCCGAGCGTGAGCATTTTATCCAACGACCATGCGAGAGCCTCGAAGAGGGTCGACGCTTGGTCAAAGGAATCGGTAGCATCAACGTGCCTCGAAGAGGAACTTTCGCTGTAAGAAGATGAAAATCAGTAATTTGTATATAGGTACAGATGTGTTTTTCAGCAAATTAAGCAAGTTCGTTTACGTTCGGCTTGCACGAGATTTCGATTCAACGCTGCGATGAATGGTGGGGGTGTACTTTAGTAATCGCCTATCGGCGATTTGCGTCTGATGATTCATATGATCGGCGTCAGAACTGGAAGTAGATAAACGGCTGAATGTCGCTGCTCTTGACTTGGATAATGAGCACAATCATCACCACGGCGGCGAGTACGTAGGTGGCGATGGGCAGGCGCGCGAAGGCGGTTTTGCAGCGTTGCTCAACAGTTTCGGGAATGAAATGGAGCGTGTAGCCGAGCGCCATCAGTGCCATCACCTGCCAGTAGCCCGCAATCAGTTGCGGGAACACCTCGGGGTGGAAGTTGGTGCATATCTGCGAAATCATGGCCATTGAGCCGCTCCACTGCTGATTGCGGAAGAAAATCCAGCACAGGCAGGCGAAATGGAACGTGAGCGCCATGCACAGCCACTGGACGGGCTTGGCGTGGCGCTGGCCGAGGCGTTGGCCGGTGACGGTCATCCACATCTTGTGGGCCGCGAGGGCGATGCCGTGCAGTCCGCCCCAGACGACGAAGTTCCACGACGCGCCGTGCCACAGTCCGCCGAGGAGCATGGTGAGCATCAGGTTGACGTACTGGCGCAGGCGTCCTTTCCGGTTGCCGCCGAGCGAGATGTAAAGGTAGTCGCGCAGCCACGAACTGAGCGAGATGTGCCACCGTCGCCAGAACTCGGTCACCGACGCGCTGCGATAGGGGCTGTTGAAGTTGATGTTGAACCGGAATCCCATCAGCATGGCGATTCCGATGGCCATGTCGGAGTAGCCCGAGAAGTCGCAGTAGATCTGCAGGGCGTAGCCGTACACGCCGAAGAGGTTTTCCACGCCGGTGTACAGGTTGGGCTCGGCGAAGATGCGCTCCACGAAGTTCACGCTGATGTAGTCGCTGATGACCGCTTTCTTGAACAGTCCGCAGAGAATGAACCAGAATCCGGTGCCGAGCATTTGCCGGGTGACGGTGAGCGGCCGCCGGATTTGCGGGATAAAGTCGGCGGCGCGCACAATCGGGCCGGCGACGAGTTGGGGGAAGAAACTGACGTAGAACGCGTAGTCGAGCGGGTTGCGCAGCGGCTCGATTTTCCGCCGGTACACGTCGATGGTGTAACTGAGCGACTGGAAGGTGAAAAACGAGATACCCACAGGCAGGAAGATGTCCCACCGGTGGAGGGCGGTGGCTGTGACGTTGGCGAAAATCTCGGCGAGGAAATTGGTGTATTTGAAGTAGGCCAGCAGTCCGAGGTCGATGGTCACACTCAGGGCCACGAGCCATCGGCGCGCCGTTCGCGATTCGGTTTTGCTCATGCGGCGCGCTATCAGCCAGTCGCTAAGCGTAACCACGGCGAGCAGGAAAAAGTACAGCCCGCTGGACTTGTAGTAGAAATAGTAACTGAACGCGGTCACGAACAGGATTCTGAGCGTGTCGCGCCGTTGCAGCAGGGCGTAAATGGTCATAAAGCCGACAAAGAGCCACATGAACACCCCGCTGCTGAAAATCATCGGGCTTTGCGGGTCGTAGGCCAGTTGGGACAGCAGGGCTTTCGCGTTGAGTTGCTGCCATCCCGATTGGAAAAGTGCGACTATGTGGTTGAACGCTGATGTCATGGATAGGATGCTGATTGTCGGTTGTGTTGCTCATGTCCCCACGCGATGGCGTCGAAGAGCAGCCCGGCGAGATGTTTCCCGCCGCGGAAGTTGATGTGGGTGTAGTCGAGGTTGGCTTGCGGAGGTTTGGCGTTGACCATCTTGACGATACTGCCTTCTCCGCCCATGGCGGTGTAGAGATTCCAGAAGGCGACGCGGCTGTCGTACGCGATGGTTTGCTGCGCGTTGACGAGGCTGAGCACGCCGCGCATGGTGCGCATCTGTCCGCCGCGTTTCTCTTCGCGGTCACCGACACTTACAACGAGGAAGCCCGTTTGGGGCATGTTGGATTTCATATGCTCAATCGCACGGGTCATCTGCCCGCGGTAGGACGTGTAGTCGCTGGAGCGTCTGCCCGCCACGTTCAGTCCGTACATGACCACAACGAGGTCGTAATGCCGCTCGCGGTCGAAGCCGGCCAACACTTCGTCTCTGATTCCACTGAGGTGGATTCCGCTTGCCGAGCGGAGCGAGAAGTTGTCGACGGCCACGCCCTTGTCTCCGTCCATAGCCACGCCGAGGAAACGCACGCCGGCATCGGCCCGCTCGACGCGCCAACTCACCGACCCTATCGCTCCGTCAACGCTCACAGAACCGACGCTTCCGTTGACGTAGATGTCGAACTGTCGCCGTCCGCCTCCGTTGACGGTTGCCGTGACGGTTGCCGCGCCCGAGCCCATATAATAGAGCGTGGAGCGTTGGCATGTGTCCAGATGCGCATAGTGGCTGCTTACACCGTTTACGCGCACCCAGTCGCCGGCGTGGGCGCGGAAGTAGTGGCCCGTCAGGTTGGCCCATTGGTTTTCGTATCCGTGCGTGTCGTTGGCATTGTGGCTCTCCCAGTTGGAAAACGTTTGGCGCACGCTTATGCGGAATCCGGCCGTGTTGCTGGTAATCGGCAGGAACCCCACGCCGCAGCCGCCATAGCGTTGCTGAAGCAGTTCGCGCAGGTGGCCGGTGAGGATATCGCCTTCGATGTAACTGTCGCCGAGCACGGCGATACGCACCGGACGGCCGAGTGTGGCCACACTGTCGAGGGCACGGTAGAGCGGGCTCATTCCGCGCTCTTCGGCGTCGCTGAACTCGTTGATACACGTCAACCCGGCGCGGCAGGTGTCCACACGTGCGCGTGTGGATTGCGTGGACATCGGAGCGGACACAAGCGATTCCGCCTCAACCGAGTCGGGCCGCAAATCGGCCAAGAGGTCAACACGCCGCATCTGCCACTCGCCCACGTGGATGGGCGGCAGCCAACTCAGCGCCAACAGCAGCAGCAAGATTACCGACACAGTCAGCGCAACGGCGTGAAGGTATCCTTTTTCGTGTGTTTTCATCAGTGTTTTCCGAGCGTGGAAAGACGGTGCCCGATTTTTGAGCGTGCAAAGTTACAACTTTATTCCGTTTCGGCAGTCGGAATCTGAATAAAAAATGATGCAGACAACCGACCGAAAAAAGCCAAAACAACACCGATTGCGCAAAGAACCACGTCAAATACTGGATTATCAGATGGTTGTAGCGGTAGTATCCGTGTGCGACATGACTTGTTGCCGGTCAATTATGCGCAACTCTCGCAGATGAAAGTCCGCATGACAGACAATCATCTGCGAGCGTTGTTATTTCGCAATGAGGAGGGGAAACTTGTCTTATCGGCGGTCGCCCATGTCCTTGATGAGCCGCTGCCCACTGGCCCCGCGGGCCTCTTATCCGCGACAACCCGAGCAACCTG
Organism: uncultured Bacteroidales bacterium; assembly: GCA_902772965.1. Classification (GTDB taxonomy): domain Bacteria; phylum Bacteroidota; class Bacteroidia; order Bacteroidales; family Muribaculaceae; genus Sodaliphilus. The sequence goes on from CACYCT010000113.1 coordinate 3,602, forward strand.
AAATTCTGTCTTCCATGCACGGGAACCTCGGTTAGCCCGTGGGCTCGGACGAGGTTAGAACTTGTAGTCGAACCCGATACCGAACACCTTGTTTTTGCGCTTGAACACGTCGGTTCCGGCCAGGCCGGTGTTGCAGTATCCCGGCGTTCCGGCGGGGGTGACTTTGGTGTAGTTGGAATAGATGGTCCGGAAGTAGCCCAGGTTCATGCGCAGTTTCTTGGTCAGGTTGACGGCGCCGCCGAAGCCGATCGAGTAACTGTCGCAGGCGAAGGAGGTGTGTCGCTGGTAGGCGTCGCTCAGGCCGTAGTCGGTGATTTGTCCGCCGGCGCTGACGGTGAAGGTTTTGTTGATGTCCCACTCCACGCCGAGGAGGTATTCGAGCGTACCGCGGGTGAGGGCGCGTTGCTTGTCGGAGGCCATTTCGGCGTTCTTGTCGTCGTAGTGGTGGAACTCGAAGGTTGCCCTGAGGCGGTTGGGGAGGATTTCATATCCGGCGGCGAGCGAGAGCACGGCGGGCAGGTCGCTGGGGGTGTTCACTCCATGCTCAAACTCACTCAGCGCCGAGCGGAACTCGGTGGGGGCCACGTTGAGCGTCTTGGTGTCGTTCTCGATGTTGAGGTTGGTTTTGAACTCATATTTGGCCGCGAGCGTGAGTCCTTTGACTTTGTAGTTGAATCCGATGACGGGTGTGATTCCCCAACCGGTCTGGTCGCAGTCGAGTTCGATGTTGGCCAGTGTGTTACCCTGCCCGAGGATGGCCAGTTTCTCGGCGAGCGCCTCACCGGCGGTTGCGTTCACGTGCCCGCGGTAGTTCCCGTCGAAGTAGTTGAATCTCACACCGGCGAATGCGCTGATGTGGCTGTTGAAGCGGTATGCGGCGCCGAATTGGAGGCCGTAGATGTATTGCCGCCCGCGCATGGCGGTATTCAGATCGTATTGATTGGGCATGACCGGTCCGCCAAGGACTGCGGCCGCGGCGGGATTGGAGTTCACCAGCGCGGAAGTCCGGCTGTAGATGCCTGCCATCACGGCAGCGTCAAACATCGGCAGACCCTGGTCGTAAGAGCACTTTCCGCCACCGCCGATCATGGCGAACATACCCGAGAAAGTCCACTTGTTGCGTTGGTAGGCCACGATGGCCGAGGGCAGGATGGGTGCTGAGGCCTTACCGTCGTATTGCCGTTTGCCTTCGGGGAAGAGCGGAAACTCGGCTTCCACGTCACGGCGTTGGAACGCGCTTTGGTTGTTGAGCGATAGCGTCCAGCCTTGATGGTCGAGGAATGCCGAGCCTGCGGGGTTGCTGTAGACGGCGTCGATGTCGGAAGTGGCGCCGCGCGCCATCATGCGCACGAAAGCGATGTGCTGGTTGGTGTTGTGCAGCAGTCCGCCGGCGAGTGCGGTCGCCACCGGTGCGATACAGAGAAGAAGCGTGTAGAGTGTTTTTCGCATAATATAAAATGTGTGTTTTGAATTGGCCGGCAAAGGTAGGGCATTTCGGCGGTTGCGTCTTCGGTGCTTGCGCTAAAAATGCCGCAAATCGGCCAAAACGCGAAATCGGAACAAAAATTAACATCCGGCATAGGTTAACGGGTGCAAAGAAGGCGCGCGATAAACGTCAGTGTATGCGGCCGAGCAACATTTCAGAACAGAAAAATATTTAAACAACGGATTAAGCGGAGATAAGGATTATCCGCCAAACAACAAATTAAACCGATTCAACGAATTGGAGCAAATGGAAGTCGCGATTATAGCGGTTTTATGTCTTTCTGCCCCCTCAATAAGAGAGTTCATGTCTTTCTGTCCCAAATCGGCACGAGTTTTGTCGTTCTGTTCTCAATAATGCGAGTCTTGTCAATTCATGTTTTAAAAACGCTGTGTCAGGCGGTTGCCGTTTAAGTTCTTTCCATGTCCAGGTCCCGCCCGTTTGTCCGTTTTTTGCCCGAAAACAGCCCGCGAAGCACGAAAATCGCTTTTTTTCGCATTTTTTTCGCCGAAAATTTGGTGGGTTAAAAAAATCCGTGTACCTTTGCACCGCTTTTTACGCGATGATTCGTTAGCTCAGCAGGTAGAGCACAACACTTTTAATGTTGGGGTCCTGGGTTCGAGCCCCAGACGGATCACTTAAGAAAACCCGCAATAGCCGAACCACGGTGATTGTGGGTTTTTCATATACAAGGGCATGAAAGTCCAAGCAGTTCAGACAAGACTTGTGAACAAGGAGCAACTCATACAGTATTACCGCCGTTTCCGCCGTTGGCAGCATGCCTTGCCGCAATACGTCAACCGGCATGAGGGCGAAAGCGTTCGATGCCATAACTGCGGCACCGAGTATGCCGACAACTTCTGTCCGCGCTGCGGTCAGCGTGCCGAGGTGGGCCGCGTGGGCTGGAAATCAATCAAAGATAACGTCGCTCTGTTGTGGGGATTGGACAACCGCTCGCTGGTGTACACCCTGTTGCAGTTGTTCGGCCGACCGGGCTATCTGGTGCGTGACTACATCAGCGGCCACCGCCAAGTGTCGTTCCCGCCCATCAAGATGCTGGTCATCGTCTGCCTCTTTGTGGTTATTCTCGAATCGATATTCCATCTGGAGAATGATGTCCTGCCGCTCAAATTTAAGATTAAGGAGATAGATATGGTTATCGAGTGGCTCAATTCGCAGAAAAGTTGGGCGACGCTGCTGGTCAATTCCATCTATATCCTGCCCACGTGGTTCGTGTTCCGCTACGCGCCCGGCTACCCCCGGCACACCCTGCCCGAGGGGTTCTTCCTGCAGGTCTTCCTGAGTGTGCAGAGCCTACTCATAGGTCTGATCTCCTCCTGGAGCGGTCTGCTCGAAGGCGCGATCAGCATTACCTATACGTACATAACCTACTATCAGCTTTTCGGCTACGGCTGGTGGAGCACGTTGTGGCGTCTGGTCTTTGTGATGCTGATGTATCTGTTTGTAGTCCTGATGGTTGTTATGGCAATGCTTGTGAACACTTATGACAAAAGTGAAAGAGATGATATGATAGTCGGCTTTTTGTTCCTTCTTCCGTTCATGATCTTGGCGATAATCGTCATGCTCGTGGTCACCAATCGGTACAACAAACGCGCTTCGCGTGAAAGGCAGCCCGCATAGAGCAATGGCCGCGACGGTACTGCCGGCGCGGCCATTGTTCTGTAACACAGGTCAATTTTTTCGTTTCTTCCACAAGGCGAGCATCACGCCCGCGCCGATGCCGACGGCAAGCCAATGCCACCACCGGCCGCCGGAGCGGGTGGGGGAGGGGAGCGTTCGCTGTCGCTCACGCGTGTGGATCATCGTGGCCACGGTGTCGCGGCGGGATTCCGTTCGTAGGCTTATCCGAGAACCTCTCTTCGAGGTGCTGACGCGGGCGCGCCGCGCGCGAACCCGCACCATCGCCTTCGGCTCCACTGAGGTCGAGTCGGGTGCAACGGCAACCAGTTCAACACTGTCAAGGTGCCACTCGGTCTCATCGCTCCACTGCCGGAGGCGGGTATGGTCGACGGTGGCGATTTCCACCCGGGCGCTTTCGTAATCGTGGGCTACAGTTGTCTCTCGGCTGCGGCACGAGGCGAAAGCAAGCAAGACAGCCAGCAGAACCGCCTTACGCATCGCCAAACTCCTTTCTCACGTCGAAACACGGGCAGGCTTTGGCGGCAAACTCGTTGTGGCCGTGCACGGTGGCGCGCGGGAAGCGCCGGCGCAGGCGGGCAACGAGTGCGCGTAATGCCGCGCGTTGTGCCCCGGTGCGCGTGTCTTTGGGCAAACCGTTGCCGTCAAGGCCGCCGATGTAGCAAACGCCGATGCTGTTGCGGTTGTGTCCGCGGCAGTGCGCGCCGGCTTGTTCTATCGGACGGCCCGTGTGGACGCTGCCGTCGAGGTGAATCACGTAGTGGTAGCCGATGTCGAGCCAACCGCGGTCGGCCACGTGATAGCGGCGAATCTGTCCGGTGGTCACCGCCACGCCCTCGCGCGTGGCCGAGCAATGGATGATGATTTGACTGATGTATCGCATGGTGTTTCTTATATGACTTCAATAGGGGTTATGAGTGTGCCCGAAGGGGCATATCCGGAAATCTCAAGGCGTAGCGTCCGCAGAGGCGGGCTGAGGAGTCTCACGGGCAAGGGCGCGTCGAGCCGGCCGTCGATGTCGGTGTGGCTGACGGTGAATCCGTGGCACGAGCGGCCGCGCTCACCCGACACGCGCAGACCAACGCGCAAATCGCTGCCCATTGCCGGCCAGAGCACCCACGTCGGGCGCAGCCGGGTTGCCTGAAACGGATTCGAGCGCCAGCAGATCCACACGTCGGCCATCGCGTTCTCAACCGCAGGGTCGCTCACGAGGCCGTCAGAGGCAACAATGAGCGAGCGGCAACTGTCGGTGTACAGTTGCATGGGGTGGGCGAGGGTGCGTTCGGAGTGGCGTCCCGACCGGCTGACGGCCAGCCGGCTGCCGGTGGCGGTGAGCACAAGCAGTTCGTCGTGCTCGTTGTCCCACGCCATCTCAACGGGTGAGATGTTCCGCACCACGATTTCCACTTTGCTGCCCACGAGGCGGCACAGGTGGCCGCGCGAGCAGGCGAACCACGTTTGTCTTCCGCCTTCCACCGGGCGCGTGCCCGCGGCCAGTATCACGCGCTCGAGCAATCGCGGCTCGCCATAGGCCCCGGTGGCGGTGGTTTGCGGCAGGGCGTAAATGCCGTCGTCGGTGAAAATCAAGATCGGATATCGGCCGAAACCGTTGCTGTAAATCGGCCGGCTCACGGAAATCATCGCGCGGGCGTTCACGCCCAAAAGCGTCTGCCGCCGTTCCACCACCATCGGCTGACCGGCCACGCCCACGCTGAGTACACCGTCGGTGTCTATCGTAAGCAGACGCCCTCCGGTGGTCATCGAGGCCACAGCGCGGGTTCCCCGCAGGCCCGTTCCCACGGTAGACGCCTCGGCGTCGGTCAGGACTATGCCGGCTTGAACCTCATAATTGACCACATAACTCTGCCTGCCCGGCGTTACCACTTCGGGGGTTTGCGCCACGGCCGCGCTGTTCCACCGTCCGGCGGATAGGCCGGAAATGTCGTCGGTGGTGGCGATAACTGTCCACGGTTGGCCTTGCAGCTGCTGCCCGACGGCACCTGGCGAGAGCCATGGCAGACTGAACCGCAACACCGGCCGGCGCTGGGCGTCGGTGGTGCAGCCATAGGTGACCACGGCATTCGCCTGAACCAGTGAGGCCTGTGATGTGGCGAGAATGTCAACGGCTTTAACCCGAGCGTGCCACATCGGGTCAACGCCGCGCTCAACGGTGATGCCCAACCGGAACGAACGCCGACTGAGTGACGTGGCCGGAATGCCGGTGACGGCGGAGTTCGTGGTGGTGCACACGGTGGAGATTCCCGAAAGCCCGTCGAGTGTGGTCGCTCCCACTTCCACCGGCTCGCTCAGGTAGAGGTAACTTCCGTCGGTCAGGCGCACGCCGAAGCGCACCATCATCGGCGCGCCATAGCGGCCGTCAATGTCGAGCCGGTTCTGGAGGGTGGTCCATGCCGAATGCGACAAGCGCGTAAGTGAATCGATGTCGGTATCCGTCAGGGGCGACTGCCACGTGTCGTATGGCGAGTCGAAGCGCAATGCCGACAGTCCGATGGTCTCGGTTTCCACTTCAAGGGTGCTCAGTGTGATTCGCGGCAGTGCGTCGGTGGGGTCAATGGCGGTATATGACGTGTCGGTGCGTTGCAGCCAAACCGTGCCGTCGCCGGTGGTGATCACCACCTGATTACCAATCAGGTGGGCACCAACGGGGGCAGACGGGAGCGTGGCCAAAACGGTTCCGTTGCAGGTTACATCAAGCCCGCGCAGGCACAGGTACCGGTCGCCGTCAACGAGCAGCAGGCGCGCTCCGGCCTCGATTTGACCCGCAATCGACGGACATCCAACAACTTCCAGTCCGCCCTCCACCTCGCGTACGTTCACCGCCTCGGCGGCCGTGCCTTGCGGGGCGCACTCGGCATTGGCCATATGCAGGGCGGCTTGGGGCGTGATTTGTTGTCGTTTGGTTTTCATGGCATTTCAATTTCGGGTAAACTTATGGTAGACAGGGCTTGCTGATGGATGATGAACGTTCCGTCGGCCGGGCGGACTACGCACCGCGCCGTGGCCAGTCTCGGCGGCGCGGGTGCGTCGGGGGCGCTGAAGAGGGTGAGGCGGTCGCCGTGGTCCACAACCACGGGTCGGCACGCGCCGCCGCGGGTGAACGGATTGGCCTGCAAGGCGGCGGTGACACTGTCGGGCGCGGCGAACTCGCTTACCGGGCATTTCCATCCGTCGAGTTTCCACTCCACAGGGCGCACCGCCTGAACCGGCAAGGCGGCGTCTACGGCACCGTCGCTGAGCAGGGTCAGCGTGACGTGGTCGCGAAGGTCTTCCACGGGCAGCCACTCCACGGGGGCGGTGGCAAGCGTGTGGGCATACCACGTGTCAATAATCGTCATCAGCCACGCGTCGAGGTCGAGGCCGTCGTCGCGCTCGACCACGCAGTCGCGGCGCGGAGTCTCAAAGTGGAGCAGGCGCTTCCACATGGCCAGCATCTGTTCGCGGCTCAGATGAAGCATTTGATTTTGGTTTGTCATGATAGTAAAGTAATTAAGGTTGATAGTCGGAGTGTTCGGTTCTGGCCAGCAGGAGCAGGCACTGCGCTCGATGGCGGCGCCAGGCGGTGTCGAACCACGACAGGGGGTCGTCGGCGTAGACCTGCGCGAGGATGTAGAACGACAGCGTTGCCACCATCGCCGAGGTGAGCGCTTCGGCCAGTGTGTCGGTGTGGTCGGTGCTCACGCGCAGGTTGAGCGTGAGGCTGCGGTCGATGTTCGGATTGAAGTTGGAACTGCTCACGTAGCCCGCCATTCGGGCCAGAAGGTCGTCCCATCCGCGCCGGGCGTGAAGGGTGAGCATGCGCGCGTTGTCGGGCGTGAGAACATACGGTTTCTGCGGGTTGTGCGCCGCGCGCCACGCGCTCTCGGCATATACGCGTTCGAGCACGTCGGCGATGTCGGCGGTGAGGGTGATGATGTTTTTCATGGTCGGGGGAATTAAGGTGTGTGTCGGGTAAGTTGTTCAATGAGTTTGTCGCGGTTGTTTCGGAAGTTCTGAAAACTGTCGTAGAGGTCGGTCAGTGCCACCTCGGCGTTCCGTGTTTGCATTTGGTAGAGGCTCACGGAGTGCTCGCCGGTGGTTCGCCCTTGCAGCGCGCCACTCACTCCGCTTACCTGCTCAAGCAGTTGCATCTGCAGTTTCACCATCTCGTACGCGCCGATGTCGGTTCCGTTGCTCACGATTTGCTCCGGTCGGGCGTCACTTTGGCGGGGGTCATAGGGAATGATTCCGCCCGGGTTGCTCCACGCGCGTCGGATGTCGGCCCACGTGAACCCGTCGGGCAGAGCCGTTTCGGGGAAGAGCAGCACCCCCTTGGCGTTGGCGGCCATCACCTGGTCGAGCAGGGTGATCATGCGGTTGACGTGCTTTTGCTGGTCGATGGCGCCCTCCACAAAGGAATGCACCTCGCCGTCGACAAGCGGATAGAGTTTCATCGCGAACGGATGATGGTCGGCGCGGTAACTCGTGAGCAGGTCGCCCATCGGCGAGAACCACCGGCACTGCCAGTGCCCTACGATGTCCCATCGGGTCTGCACGTCAGGGTCTTGACGAAGCCGGCGCAGCCGGTCGGCCTCGGTGAGGGGAATGACCGAGAGCGTGGCGGTGCGGCGGTTGTGGCAAACGGCCACTTCCTCGCTTTCGCGGGTCCATACCTCAATGGCGCGCAGACGCTCGGAAGCCGAGTGCCAGAAGTCGGTGCAACGGGCCGTGTCAGCACCGATGGCCGTAGTCCAAGCCGAGGTGCGCTCATCGGGACGCGAGGTGTACAACCGGCGCACCCATTGCGCTTTTCCCCGTCGCCCCGCGGCAACACGGCGAAGCAGGTCGGCCATCGTCAGTTCGTGTAGTTGTCCCACGAGCGTACAGTCACTCGCGCGCGGATCGGTCAGGCGGTCGGCCATCCAGTGGTTCACATTCACGTTGGCTACCTCAATGCTGCCGTCCACGCGGCGCTCCACGCGCTGAATGGCACAGCCCGAGATGAGGAACTCCTCAAGCAGCCGGCTGTCCAGTTCATCGATCGAGGCCGCGCGGTGCAGTTCGGCCACAGCGCGATTGCTATGCTCGGTCTTGTCGATAACTTCGCCTCGGAAACGTCCGACAACGGTTCTGAGCAGTTGCCGCAAAAGGTTGTTTGTCAGCGGTGTGGCGCCGTTTTGGATTACGCGTTCGGCCTCGGTCATCCTTCGTCCGTCGCGGTCAGCGCATGGGTCGGCCCACTGGTCGCCATACACAAAACGCTTACATCTCGCACGCGCCGAGCGTAGCGTCCCCGCCGCGCTCCACGCATGAAAAGCCTTGACGAGCACCTGCCCGTCGGGATTGATGGTGTTGTTCATGGTAAAATAACAATTAATGGTTGCTGTGTCGGGTAAACGGTTTTCGCAGGTGGCTCGCCTGGTGGCGGCGCATGGCATCGATGCGACTGTCGGCATACTGTTCGGAAACGAAAAACCGTGATGCGCGGCAGTTGGCCAGCACGAACTCCAGCGCTGCCGCGATGGAAACCTGCCGGTCGTCGACGAGCATGGCCACCCGGTCCGCGATTTCAAGCCACATCTGCCCGCGAAGGGTTTGAGGTACAGGTTTCACGGGTAGTCGCAACAGTCGGCAAACCACCACATACGCGCGCTCGAAACTTACGTGATAGCGCGGTTGGGTGTTGTAGATGGTGAATCTTATCGCCGAGCGGCGCGGGTGCGCCACACCACGGCGAATCATCAGCGAGAGCGCCTCGTTGTAAGCGCGGGTAAACTCCTCGTCACGCGCGATTCTGAAACGCTTTCGGTCGGTGGATAAAGCAGTCGGATTGTACATGTGTGGGTGTGTTTGGTGGTATTATATTAATTTACGACTGCAAATATACCATACTAAATGGGCAGAATACAACTTTTCAGGTAAGATTTAACACATTTTAATGGTAACAACCAATGAAAAAGAGAATCTCCGCTCCCTCGTTGATCAAGGCATCAAGACACGGTAAAAGTTGTAATCAGATCTGGCTGAAGCGGTTGCCTGCGTTATCCGGCAAGAAGCGCCGCAGTCACCCTCGACTGCAGCGCTTCGATATGTCTTGACTTTTACCCGGAGTGTAAAGAAAAGGAAGTCACACCTTCGGTCACTCCCCACCCGCCTCGGCCTCGCCGATGGCCGTGCTGAGCATCTGCCGCTGGGCATCCGACAGCGCAATGCCCGAGGCCTCGAAATACCGGCGCGCCACCTCCGACGGCGACAGACTCCGGAAATCTTCTAACGTGATGCCCGACGATACGCCGGCGGCACGCGTACTCCCCGTCCGGACAACATCGCAAAACCGCAATGCCGTGTCCTCGCAGATCGCCGCAGCGTCGGCTCGCGCCGAGGCGGGCAGGTAGTTGTCGTCGGCCACGTTCAGCCGGACATACGCCGGTTCATCAGAGGGCAAGGCGCGTAAGGCCGCGAACGCGTCCTCCAGCGGGGCGGGTTCCGGCGGAACCGTGAGCATCGGAATCGGTTGTTCTATCGGGATTTCCTCTATCTCAGGCCGGTCGTGTCCGTTGAGTGTGACAAGGCTCACGCTGTGGGTGCCCACCTCGTCGAACGACATCGCCAGCGGTGTGCCCGCATAGCGCGCGCGGGCGTGAGAGCCGGCCAGCGTGTGAGGCCGGTGGATATGCCCGAGCGCGAGGTAGTCGTATCCCGCCGGCCATGCCGCGAGGTCGCGGTAGTCGATGTTGCCGATCTGCTCCTCCCCGCCCGAGTCGAACGCGCGCACGGCATCGTGGGCGGCGACCACCACAGGCACACCGGCGTTCCGTTCGGCCGCGCGGGCCTGCAAACGACCGATGAGCGTCATCCGCTGGTCGGACTCTTCGCCCAGACCGTAGTCGCGCCCGCGAAGAAACGGAACCGCAACCACGATTCCCGCCAACTCGCCCTCGCGCGTTATATTAATAAGGTGTCGGTCGAGGTCTACCGTATCGCCATTCCATGCCACATCGCCCACAATCGTGACCCCGACCCGCCTCCACAGCGACGTGTCCACCTCAATGCGGCTCGGACTGTCGTGGTTGCCCGCGACAACCACAATGTGCATGCCCGGGCAGGCGTCGTGCAGGTCAAGCAGACGGTCGTTGTACATCCGCACGGCCTGCGCCGAGGGCTGCATCGTGTCGTACACATCGCCCGACACAATCAGCGCGTCAGGGCAATGACGGATAACAATCTGCCGCAGTGTCGAGAACATCTGCTCATGCTCCCGCCCGCGGTCGTAGCGGTAAAAACTCTGGCCCAAATGCCAGTCGCCGGTGTGGAGGATTATCATCTTGCAATCGGATTTGCCGCAAAGTTACGAAAAGAATGGGAAAAAATAACTAATTTTGCGCTCTAATCAATCTCCCTTGACTATGAAAGGCATCATCTTTGACTATGGCGGCACACTCGACAGCCGCGGCGTGCACTGGAGCTGGATTATCCTTGAGGGATACCGCTCGGCGGAAATCGACCTGCCGCTGGAACGCTTCCGGCAGGTGTATGTGGAGGGCGAGCGCGAACTCGCGCGCGTGCGCCACATCCTGCCCGGCGACACGTTCGCCGACGTGATGCGGAAAAAAATCGCCATCCACCGCCGCGTTCTCGCCGAATCGGGCGGTCCGGAACTGACGGCGACGCAGGTCGAGGCCATCGCCTCGCACTGCTACGAGAGCGCGCGGTCATGCATCAACGAGGCCCGACCCATGCTCGAAACCCTCGCCGACCGCGTGCCGATGATGCTCGTGAGCAACTTCTACGGCAATATCGATTCCGTGCTCCGGGACTTCAACATCCGGCACTACTTCCGCGGAATCATCGAGAGCGCCGTGGTGGGTGTGCGCAAACCCAACCCGACCATCTTCCGCCTCGGCGTCGACGTGCTCGAGATGAATCCGGCCGACGTGCTCGTTGTCGGCGACAGCATGCGCAAGGACATCATCCCCGCGCAAAGCCTCGGCTGCGCCACGGCATGGGTCAAAGGACGCGGATGGACACCCGACGAAGACCAGGCCACACACCCCATCACACTCAAAAGTGCGGCTGAATTGCTGAATTTACCCCAATGCTTGATTAATTTTGATTAACAAATCCGCGTGTTTGTCTGTGAAAATTAGGTTAAATTAAGTAATAGGCTGGTTTCTTATATAACATTAACGTTTTCGACACACTATTTAGTATTTCGGATAAAAAAAAGACATTACCTTTGACACCGAATTCGCCTGAGGCACGGTAGGCTCTCACACGCAAATGCCGCCTATGGGAACAAGGCGAGTTCGAGACAAAAACGCAAAAACATAAAACTCATAATTAAAACTAACTTTATGGCAACATCCAACGTAACCCCCGCCAACGGACGCTTAGGCGTTATGGTTGTTGGTCTGGGTGCAGTCAGCACCACCTTCATGACCGGTGTGCTGATGACACGCAAAGGGCTGGCCAAGCCCATCGGCTCAATGACACAATACGACAAAATCCGTGTCGGACGCGGAGCCGAGAAGAAATACCTCAAAGTGGGCCAAATCGTTTCCATGCCCGCCCTCGACGACCTCGTCTTCGCCGCATGGGACGTCTACGGCGACAACGCTTTTGAAAGCGCCATGCACGCCGAAGTGCTCAAAGAAAAAGACATCCTTCCCGTCAAAGACGAACTCGAAGCCATCAAACCCATTCCCGCCGCGTTCGACCACGACTACGCCCGCCGCCTCGACGGAACCAACGTCAAGAAATGCGCCGACCGCTGGGACATGACCAACCAGATCCGTGAAGACATCCGCCGATTCAAAGCCGAATCGGGTGTCGACCGGGTTGTCGTCCTCTGGGCAGCGAGCACCGAAATCTATGTTGAGCCCAACGAGAAATACCACTACCACCTCGCCGACCTCGAGGCAGCCATGAAGGCCGACCGCAAAGACGTGGTCGCTCCCTCGATGTGCTACGCCTACGCCGCCCTGAGCGAAGGATGCCCCTTCGTGATGGGAGCGCCCAACACCGCCGTCGACATCCCCGCCATGTGGGAACTCGCCGAGAAAACCAAAATGCCCATCGCTGGTAAAGACTTCAAAACCGGACAGACACTGGTCAAGAGTGGATTCGCGCCCATCATCGGCGTGCGTAACCTCGGACTGGCAGGATGGTTCTCAACCAACATCCTCGGAAACCGCGACGGACTCGTGCTCGACGAGCCGGCCAACTTCCGCACCAAAGAAGTGTCCAAACTCTCCACACTCGAAACCATCCTCAAACCCGACTGGCAACCCGACCTGTACGGACACGGAAACGACGAGGACACGCAGTACTTCCACAAAGTGCGCATCAACTACTATCCGCCCCGCAACGACAACAAGGAAGGATGGGACAACATCGACATCTTCGGATGGATGGGCTACCCGATGCAGATCAAGATCAACTTCCTCTGCCGCGACTCCATCCTCGCCGCTCCGCTGTGCCTCGACCTGGTGCTGCTGATCGACCTCGCCCGCCGCGCCGGACGCTACGGAACGCAACGCTTCCTGAGCTGCTTCCTCAAGAGCCCCATGCACGACTACACGCAAGGCGAAGAACCCGTCAACAACCTCTATCAGCAATACACCATGCTCAAAAACGCCATCCGCGAAATGGGCGGATACGAGGCCGACGAAGAAATCGACTGACACGCATATACAAACCATCAATCAACACAGAGCCGTCCGGACACACTCCGGGCGGCTCGCTCTTTCCCGGGCAACATGAAAATCCCCCCTTGAGTGACTCAAAGGGGGTATTTCACGTTCCGGCCGGGAGCAGAATCACATCGAGGCGAGATACTGCCCGACGTTGCCCTCAATGCGGCGAGCGAGGTCGGCCGCGTTGTCGGCGGCAAAACGCTGGCCGGTGATGGTCTGGTAGAGTTCTATGTACCGGTCGGCAACCGAGCGGCAATACTCGTCGCTCATCGTCGGCACCTCTTGCCCGGCCTGACCCATAAATCCGTTCTCAATCAGCCACTGGCGCACAAACTCCTTGCTCAGTTGGCGCTGAGGCTCCCCGGCGGCCTGACGCTCGGCAAACCCCTCGGCGTAGAAGTAGCGCGACGAGTCGGGCGTGTGGATCTCGTCCATGAGCATCACTTCGCCGTTGTACAGGCCGAATTCATATTTGGTGTCCACCAGAATCAGTCCCCGCCCGGCGGCCAACTCACTGCCGCGGCGGAAAAGCGCCTGGGCGTAACGCTCGATGGTGGCGTAATGCTCCTCTCCGACAAGGCCTTGCGCGAGAATCTCCTCGCGCGAGATGTTCTCGTCGTGTCCGGCGGCGGCTTTTGTTGTGGGTGTGATGATGGGCGTGGGGAAGGGGTCGTTCTCGCGCATACCTTCGGGCAGGGGCACTCCGCAGAGTGTGCGCTCTCCGTCGCGGTAGGCCCGCCAGGCGCTGCCGGCCAGATAACCGCGGACAATGATTTCCACCTCAAACGGGCGGCAACGCCGTCCAATGGTCACCATCGGGTCGGGGGTGGACAATTTCCAGTTGGGCACAAGGTCGGCCGTGGCATCCAGCATAAAAGCGGCCAGTTGGTTGAGCACTTGACCTTTGCCGGGAATACCCTTAGGAAGCACCACGTCAAAGGCCGAGATGCGGTCGGTGGCCACCATGGCCAATAGGTTTTCGCCGAAGAAGTACACGTCGCGAACTTTTCCGTGATACACGCCGGTTTGTCCGGGAAAGTGGAAGTCGGTATGCGTGAGCGTTGTCATAGTTTTGGAATGGATTGGTTGATAGGGGTATAGGGTGAGAAATGTGAGGCTAACCTCTTTGTTAACGCAAAGGTACGAACACAAATCCGACTGTACAAATAAAAAACGGGGGTGTGCCGTAATTTTTGACACGCCCCCGGTGGTTCAGTCGCTTGGCGATGGATTACAGTTGCGGACCTGCGGCTACGAGTGCCTTACCGGCGGGATTGTCTTCGTATTTCACGAAGTTCTTGATGAATCGGCTTGCGAGGTCGCGTGCTTTTTCTTCCCATTGTGCGGGGTCGGCGTAGGTGTCGCGCGGGTCAAGGATACCGGTGTCGACGCCCTTGAGTTCGGTGGGCACGACAAAGTTGAAGAACGGAATCGTCTTGGTGGGCGCCTGGTCGATGGAGTGGTCGAGGATGGCGTCGATGATGCCGCGTGTGTCGCGGATGGAGATGCGTTTTCCTGTTCCGTTC
>CACYCT010000114.1 GCA_902772965.1 uncultured Bacteroidales bacterium
CCACCCCCTCTAACTTAGAGGGGGAACTCAACCTCGCTGGCGTTCAGTGCGTTAGCAGTTCCTCCCCTAAGTTAGGGGAGGTGGCGCAAAGCGCCGGAGGAGTGTGTCCGTTACAGAGACAAAAGTAACTGAAAAACTGCGACAAGGCAGCCCTAACTTAGGGGAGGATTTGCTAACGCGCTGTAACCCGCTAATCGTCAGGCGAAGAGTTCTCTCAGTTCCAAGTGAATTGTCCGTTGACTACTTCGTCCACGCGGTCGTGCTCCACATACCACACGTAGCCCTCCACGTTGTTGTGTCCCATTTTGGTGAGCATATCGCAGTATCTGCCCACCTGCTCGGCGTGACGCTCGGTAATCTCTTGTCCGAACTTGTAGTCGACGACAATCCATCGTCCGTCGGCGGTGCGCACCACGCGGTCGGGGCGCAGGGCGGTGCCGTCGGGCAAGCCGACGATGGGGCGCTCGTTGTAGACCTCGTTGTCGTCGGCCCACCAGAGTGCCATCCGCGGGTCGGAGAACATTCCGCTCACCACGTCCCACACGCGCTCGGCTGGCCATGTGGCGTCGTCGTTGCTGATGATCCCCCGGTTGAGGCAGAATTGCCACGCGCGGTCAAGGTCGGCGCGGTAGCGGATGCGTGAGAGCAGGTTGTGCAGGCGCGTGCCGGTGTTCTGTTTGTCGGTGAGGTCTTGCGGCAGGCGGACGGTGACGCGGTTGGCTCCGCGTTGCAGGCGCCGCGATTGAATCTCATCGGTTTTCACCGGGGCGGAGGGCTTCGCGGTGAATGGTCCGGTGCGCGGCTGGCCGTAATAATAATAGGTCTTGTCGGCCGAGGGTGTGAGCAGCGGGTCGGAAGCGATGTGCCCGGTGATGTGTTCCGACACGTTATTGCCCTTGACACATGTCATGTGCAACTCCTCAATCGCGCGGGTGAAAGCGACATAGGTTTTGTTGAAGTTGTCGGTGCATACGGCTTCGTTGTAGTCATCGACAAAGGTTTTGAACGTGCCGGTTACGTTCCGGAGTAGATTCAGGTTGCTTTTGTTCAGGGGCAGCAGTGGCGGAATCTCCACTTCGGGCGGCAGAGGCAGAATCCGGTTACCGCCTTGGTCGTTCCATTCCTTCCGGGTGATCCAGTAAGGCTCCGTTTTCGCTTTTCTGCTTTCTCCGTCGAGTTCCCAGGTGAGCATGGGGATAACCACGCAGGGGAACTCCAGACCTTTAGATTTGTGGATGGTCATGATGGTGATGGCGTCTTTCTCGGGTGAGGGCGGAATGGAGAGTTTGTCTTTCTGCTTGTCCCAGAAGCGCAGAAACTCTCGAACGGTGGCGGCTGACTGTCGGGTGCTGAAGTCCTGCACGAGGTCTTGGAAGGCGAGCAGGTAGGCAGTGTCGTTTTGCGCTGCGGCGGGCGAGATGTTGTTGATCAGGCGGTCAACGATGTTGTTGAGCGTGAGCAGTTCGGATCTGCTGTCGGGCAGGAGCGATTGGAGGGTTTGCGCGTAGTGGCGGAGTTGCTCGTCGGTGGAAGAGGTGGTGATGGCGTCGTATTGGCGGAAGCAGCCGGCGAGCAGGGAACCCGCGTCTTGGTTTTGCCCGAGATTGGGGAGTTTGTCGAGGAACAGTCCGAGCACCTGGCAGAGGCGTTGTTCCGACAGTTGTCTGGCCTGGGCGTATATGACGGCTTTGTCGGCAGGGGAGCCGTTGTTCTCCCCGCTGTCGTCCGGTTCTTCGGTGTTCATTTGCGTGAGGTCGATGAATTGCAGAAGCCCCACGATGCGTCTCACGCTCGGGCTGCTTGCCACAAGGAGCGATTCCTCACTCACACAGGGGATTGTCTCCTCCGGTGGAGCGGTTTTGTTGTGTGCCAGGATTCGGTTGATGATTTTGTAGCCTTCATCTTTCTTGTTCACAAGCACTCCGATGGCACGCCACGGGAAGCGCTCATGAAGTTCGAGCAGGTATTGCGGCAGCGAGAGGAGAACCTCATTATTGTCAAAAGGTTTTCCATCAGTGTTGGCGACGTTGATTCTCACGTATCCCTCCGGTTGAGACATCGCTTTCTCTGGAATTTGCTGCTCATATCCGGTTTTGTCGTTTTTGGGGTCGTAGGTTCGTTGAAGGGTCGGCAGGTCGGGAAAATCGTTGAGCAGCAGTTCGGTGATGTGGTTGTTGAATCGGATGATGTTTCGGCACGACCTGAAATTGAACTTCAGCGTCTGGTGCTCAAGGTTGTGCCGCTGCGGTGTGAAGTCTTGTTCCACCTTGTCTCGGAAGATGCTCGGGTCGGCGTTCCGGAACCGATAGATGGACTGTTTCGGGTCTCCGATGAGCAGGCAGAGGTTGTCGTGGTCTTGCGCGAGGGCTTCCTCGAGCAGTGGCAGGAAGTTGCGGTACTGCTTTTTGCTGGTGTCCTGGAACTCGTCGATCATGTAGTGGTTGAGCCATGTACCGATCCGCTCGTAGATGAAAGGCACTCCGCTGTCGAGCACGTGGGCGATCAGGTCGTTGGAGTCGGCGATGAGCAGGGAGTTGGTGTCCCGGCAGTATTGGTGCAGGTGACGGTCGATTTGTCCGAGCAGTCCGAGCAGTCCGAGTTGCTGCGACAGTTGGGTGAAGATGCACCCGAGCAGATAGTGGTTTGCTGTTTCCCCGCACCATCCGGCGACTTCGTCGAGCGCCTCCCCGGGCAGTGCGGGCCCTTTTTTGAATTGGCTCTCAACGTTGTCGCGTGTGATGGTGAAGAAACCGTCGCCGGGTTTGTCTCCGTCTTCGAGTTTTGTGGTTTTGAGCAGTTGCATTAACGACTTGCTTCCGCTGAGCCGCTGCTCGTCAATGCCATGGCGGTTGAGGATTTCGTGGAGGGCCGCGCGTTGTGCCTTGTAGGCCTCGGTGTGCTCTTTGGCTGCCTTGAGCACGTGGAGGCGGAACGCGCGGATTTTTTCGAAGTCCGGTTGGTTATCGTCTTTAAATAGGTATGCCCGGATGTTTGGCATTTGCTCGAGGAAAGTCTCGTTGGTGATTTTCTCGGCGAACTTGTGCAGGTTGCTGTCGTTGCGGAAGATGTTCCACGGGCGTTCGTCCTCGATGGTGGAATGGAGGTAGTCTCTGACCCATTGCTCGATGTCGCTGAACCGGTATCTGTTGTCTTTTCCGATTCTCCGCAGGTCGGTTCCGAGCGAGATCAGGAAGTTGTGCACCGCCTGGTTGATGGCGAATTTGGAGTCGATTTGCACTTCGTAGTTGTAGTCGCGGTCGAGTTCCCGCGCGAAGTTTCGGAGCACCGATTGGAAGAAGGCGTCGATGGTGCTCACGTTGAAGGCGGCGTAGTTGTGCAGTATTCCCGCGAGGGCGTTTTGGGCCGCCTGTGCGAGTTGTTGAGGGTCGAGGGTTTGGTCGCCCCATTGCTCGGGATGTTCTTCCCGGTCTTGCGCGAAGTCGCGGTAGAAGTCGCTCGCTGTGGTGTCGCGGGCGAGTTCCTCGAGTTCTTTGATGATACGCTGCTTCATCTCGCCGGTGGCCTTGTTCGTGAAGGTGATGGCGAGGATGTGGCGGTGGTAGTTGGGTTGTTTCCGCAGTTGAAGCCGTTGCTCTTTGTCGCGGCAGAACAACAGGAGGAAGATGTAGTTTCGTGCGAGTGTGTAGGTTTTTCCCGATCCTGCGGAAGCGTTGATAACGAGCAGACCGTTGTTTTTCATGGATTCGCTATGTTTGATGTTTTTGGGTGATGTGTAGGGGGGGGTACCCTCCTTTGACTTTAAAGCCCATTTGTGTGAGCAGGTCTTTCGCCTGTTGGCGTCTGTCGCCTTGCAGCAGAATTTCCCCGTCTCGCGCCGAGCCGCCGACACCGAGTGTTTTTTTCAGTGTGGCGGCTATCTGCTTGAGTGTGTCGTCGTCAACGCGCCAGTCGACGATGATTGTGGTTTGCTTTCCTGCCCGTCCTTTGCGCTCGTAGATGATGTGGACGGGTTGGTTGGCCTGTTGCTTGACGGGGTCGTCCGTTGGCTCGGGTGCGGGTTCGGTTTCCGGTTGTGGTTGGTAATCGCCGAAGGCGGCCGAGAGTTTGTCTTTCCAGTCTTGCATGGGTGTGGTTTTGTCAGGTGGCCATCATTCTTTTTGGGTGATGATGGGCAGTAGTTGTTCGGTGAGTTCCCGGTTTGCCACGAGTATGGAGTTCCGTCGGTCGGTTCGGAACTCGGTTACGACCGCTCCGGCTTTTTGCGCGATGAGTTTTGCTGCGCAGATGTCCCATTCGTGCAGGTCGGTTTCCCAGAAGGCGTCAAGCCATCCTGCGGCGACGTAGCAGATGTCGAGGGCTGCCGAGCCGAGCACGCGCAGGCCGCGCACGCGTTTGGCCACCCGTGCGGCAACGTCGAGGTTGTTGTCGGGGTTGGTTGCCCGGTCGGAGGGGAAACCTGTCGCCACCACGGCGTCTTCGAGGCGGGATTTTTCGCCGGTGAAGATGTTTTCGGCGTTGACTGCGGCGAATGGTCCGTCGTCGGCCATGAAGGTGTGGTCGAGAATCGGGTCGTAGACAACGGCAAAGCGTGTTTTACCCTTGTGTTTCACTCCAACGGAGATGTTAGCGTGGGGAATGCGGTTGGCGAAGTTGGTTGTTCCGTCGATGGGGTCTATCACCCACACCCATTCGGCGTCGGGGTTGATGCTTCCGGCTTCTTCCGAGATGATGCCGTGGTCGGGGTGTTGAGAGGTGATGTTTCTCAGGAAATGCTCCTCAATGGCTTTGTCGGCTTCTGTGACGATGTCGAAGGGTGTGGTCTTTTGCGTGATGTCGTGTTGGCGAACTTGCCGGAAGAATTTTTTGAAATCTTCTCCGGCAAGTTGTGTCCAGAACACGGCCTCCGCATAAATTTGAAATGGCCGGTTGTCAAGTTTTTGTGGCATGGCGTGTTATTCGCTCTGCAGAGGGATCTGGCGCTTGAACACTTCTTTGAAGGTGATGAGTGTTTCGCTGCGTCCGAGTCCGATTTTGAGGAATTTGTTGTGGATGATGTCGAGCAGGTCGTCGTTGTTGCGCGCGTAGAGTTTGACAAAGATGTCGTATTTACCCGTTGTGAAGTAGCATTCCACAACTTCGGGGATGGTGTGCAGTCGTTCGACAACGTCGTTGAATTTCGACGGGTCGTTGAGCATAAAGCCGATAAAGGCGCAAGTGCTGAAACCGACCGAGTTGGGGTTGACCACGGTTACGGAACCGTTGATGACACCCATTGCGGTGAGTTTCTGTATGCGTTGGTGGATGGCAGCGCCACTGACGTTGCACAAGCGTGCGATTTCAAGAAATGGTTTGCGGGCGTTGACCATGAGCATACCTAAAATTTTGTAGTCCAGGTCGTCGAGGCGGGGTGTTGGCATAATTGTTTATGGTTTGTTTTTGGGTGAGTAAAAGGTGCATATGCACATTTGTCGCTGCAAATTTACTACATTTTTTTGGAACAGATTTAAACTTTAAACTAAAAAAATTAAAAAATTATCAAAATCATCATTTTTTCTCTGTTTTTTTCCGTTTTTGGCGGTGGTTTGCGGGGTGGAGTCCGTTTTGCCTTAAGCTCGGTTTATCGCGATTTGTCGAAACAAACGCTGATTTTCTCGATTTTTTTGCGGAATAAGTCTACATTTTTTGTGACTTTAAAACAGGATTGCTATCTTTGCCGAAACTTTTTCTGTTTTGACAGCGTCTGCCTATGCTATCTCGCGTGGAACAGGGTTGACGGCCTCAGGTCAAGTCGGCGCCTGTTCACGCGGAGAATGACGGCGGACCTTGACACCATAGGAAATCGGATATGAATAAAAACCTGAGACGTAATCTGACAATACACATCCTCAGTTGGGGCATCTTCCTGTGCCTGCCCCTGCTGTTTTACGCCCCGGGCGACACCCTGAGCGTGAACCTGCACCGGTGGCTGCGCTCGCTCGGCGGTCCGCTGGTGTACATGATGCTGTTTTATGTCAACTATTTTGTGCTCATTCCCAAGTTCTATTTCGGCCACCGGAAAACGGCGTTTTATGTGATCAACATCGTCGCCGTCGCCGTCGCCACGGGAATGATCGCGGAATGGTGGCATTTGGTCAACCAGTATATCCCCGACCCCGCGCATGCGGCCAAACGCGCGCATCGCCCGTCACGGCCGTTCAATCCGATGCTGTTCTATAACGCCATCTCATGCTTCCTCGTGGTCGGTCTCAGCCTTGCCGTGTGCCTGAGCCAGCGGTGGCAACACATCGAAGAGGCGCGCAAAGAAGCCGAGCAGAGCCGGGTCGAAGCCGAACTGAGCAACCTGCGCAACCAACTCAACCCGCACTTTCTGCTCAACACGCTCAACAACATCTACGCCCTGATCTCCTTCGACACCGCGAAAGCGCAAACCGCCGTCACCGACCTCAGCCGACTGCTCCGGCACGTGCTCTACAACAGCCGGCAAAACTTCGTCCCCCTGTGCAAGGAAGTCGAGTTCATGACCAACTACATCGAACTGATGAGAATCCGCGTCACCGAAAACGTCAACATCAGCAACAACATCCGCATCGACCCCGACGACGCCACACCCGTCGCCCCGCTTATCTTCATCTCTCTGCTCGAAAACGCATTCAAGCACGGCATCGCGCCTAACGGCTCCGGATTCATCGAGATAACCATCGGGCAACACAACGGAATCGTCACATGCCACATCCGCAACTCCAACCACCCGAAAAGCCAATCCGACAAGTCCGGCTCGGGAATCGGACTCAAGCAAGTGGCACGAAGGCTCGAACTGCTCTACCCCGGACGATACACCTGGACACGCGGGACAACAGATAACGACACCATCTACTTCTCCAAAATCGAAATCCAAACCAACAGCAACCCATCATGACCATCACTTGCGCCATCGTAGACGACGAACCCCTCGCCGTGGAACTGCTCGCCAGTTATTGCGAAAAAATACCTTTCCTCAACCTCGTCGGAAAATTCAACAATGCCACCGAAGCGCTCCGGGCCACAACCGAGAATCAAATCGACCTGCTCTTCCTCGACATTCAAATGCCCCAACTCAACGGCCTTGAACTGTCGCGCATGCTGCCCGAGAACACACGCGTCGTCTTCACCACCGCCTTCAACCAATACGCACTCGACGGATACCGCATCAACGCGCTCGACTACCTGCTCAAACCCATCACCTACGCCACCTTCCTCGAGGCGTGCAACAAAGCCCTGCAGTGGTTCACGCTGCTCCGGCAAGCCGAGGCGCCCAACGACCAGCAAGTGCGCTCCATCTTTGTCAAGTCGGAATACAAGCTGATTCAGGTCAATCTCGACCAACTTCTTTATGTTGAGGGACTTAAGGATTATGTAAAAATCTACACCCTCGCCTCGCCACACCCCATCCTGTCTCTGATGGGCATGAAAACCATGGAGCAAATGCTTCCGCAGTCCCGGTTCATAAGGGTGCACCGCTCCTACATCGTCTCAATAGACAAAATCCGCGAAATCGACCGGAACCGTATCATCGTCGGGCAAACCGAGATCCCCATCGGCGATTCCTACAAACAAGCCTTCCAAGATTTCCTGAGCCGGTAAATAACCTCCACATAGTTACTGCTCAAAAAGTTATCACAACCCGCCTTTTTTCAAAAAAAACACAAAAAAGCACTGAAAGTTAGCGGGTAATTAAAAAAAAAGTCCGATATTTGCACCGCATTTGACCGCGAATATTGGGCTTTTGCCCTGAAGTAAGGCGGTTAAAACGCTTAGTTACAGCGTGATAGAAAACGTTGTGGCTTATGTTTACGCTAAAACAATCTATAAACCATCAATAAAAACTCAATCAAAATGACTAAAGCAGAAATCGTTAGCGAAATCGCTAAATCGACCGGTATCGATCGTGCAACCGTGCTTATGACCATCGAGAAATTCATGGAAACCGTGAAGGACTCGCTCGCCGATAATAAAAACGTGTACCTGCGCGGATTCGGCTCCTTTATTGTCAAGACACGCTCGCAAAAAACCGCCCGCAACATCTCCAAAAACACCACCATCATCATTCCCGAACACAAAATCCCCGCTTTCAAGCCCGCCAAAGTGTTCATGGAGCAGGTGAAAAAATAATACACCCCAACGATAACTTCCCACGCTCGGGCACAAAACCCAAGCATTTTATTAACCATCTAAATCACAGATGATATGCCAAACGGAAAAAAGCATAAACGACACAAAATGTCGACACACAAACGCAAAAAAAGACTGAGAAAGAATCGCCACAAAAATAAGAAGTAAACAGCCCTCGCGGCCAACAACGCTTCTTAAAATGGTGACACTCACTCTTTCGCGCACCAACACGACAACCGACAGACCCACTCGTGATGCCGCCCCCACACCAGCCGCTGAGCAGCGTGGGATTACAAACGCGGCACGACGAACGAGCGGGTCTGTCGATTCACACCAATCACGCCCATAATCAACCAACGCCCATAGATGAAAAGCGAACTCATTGTAGACGTAACTCCCGCAACCATCAACACCGCTCTCACCGAGGACGGGCGTCTCGTCACGCTTCAGTCGGAAGCCAGAGACGCGAACTACGCCGTGGGAAACCTCTACCTGGCTAAAGTCAAAAAAGTAATGCCGGGACTTAATGCCGCTTTTATCAACGTTGGACACCCGAAAGACGCCTTCCTGCACTACCTCGACCTCGGAACTCATTTCAACACCTACCTCCAGTTCACCAAACAACTCAGGGAGTCACGAAGAGTACCCAACATGGCAAAACTCCAGTTGAATCCCGAAATCGACAAACATGGAGCCATAAACGACGTACTCGAGCAAGGGCAGGAGCTGATCGTACAAATCGCCAAAGAACCCATCTCCACAAAAGGACCACGCCTGACAACCGAAATATCCTTCACAGGACGGTACCTCGTGCTCACACCCTTCAACGACAGAATCTCTGTCTCACAGAAAATCAAAGACTCTGCCGAGAAAAAACGGCTTCGAAGCCTTATCGCCAGCATCAAACCCAAAAACTTCGGCGTAATCATCAGGACATCAGCCGAAAACAAAAAAGCAGCCGAACTGCACTCCGAACTGCAGGTGCTGCTCAAATCCTGGGAAGACGCCATCGCCAAAGCCGCCTATTCCACACCGCCGACACTCCTGTACGAGGAAGAAAGCCGCGCGGTGGGAGAGATTCGCGACATCTTCAGCCCGGACTTCGAGGCCATCTACGTCAATGACGCGCAAGTGTACGAGCAGATACACCAATACGTCAGCCTGATCGCACCCGACAGGGCCGGCATCGTGCACCTCCACGCCGAAGACATCCCCATCTTTGACAAGCACGGCGTGACACGCCAAATCAAATCCTCCTTCGGAAAAACCGTCTCTTTCAAGTCTGGCGCGTACATCATCATTGAATCCACCGAAGCCCTGCACGTGATTGACGTCAACTCCGGAAACCGCTCCAAAGCATCAACCGACCAGGAAAGCAACGCCCTCAACGTCAACCTGCTCGCCGCGGAGGAAATCGCGCGCCAACTCCGACTGCGCGACCTCGGAGGAATCATCGTCATCGACTTTATCGATATGGCGCAGGCCGAGCACCGCCAAGAACTCTATCTGCGCATGAAAGAACTCATGGCAAAAGACCGGGCACGGCACAATATCCTGCCACTGAGCAAATTCGGACTTATGCAGATCACGCGGCAACGGGTGCGGCCCGCACTCGAACTCATCACCGCCGAATCCTGCCCGTCATGCGCCGGAAAAGGAGTCGTACAACCCTCACTACTGTTCACCGACCGGCTTAAGGACAAAATCAACTACCTCATCACAGACCTTAAGGCCGACAAGTTCATCATCTACGTGCACCCCTTTGTCGACGCCTACCTTAAAAAGGGCTTCATCAGCCTCTACCGCAGATGGCGATTCGAGTTCAAGCGTAAATTCCGCATCCTGCCCGACCAGTCGCTCGCATATCTGGCCTACCGCGTCGTAGACCACCAGCGCAACGAGATTGACCTCAGCGAAGAAAAAGACACCGATCAGGCAACAACAAAAAACCGGCACCGATCAAAGCGTCAAACATCCAACGACGATTAAGCGTAACCTCGCCGACGCGCCATCAGAGCGCGGACAACACCACACCGGCGCCCCGCCCGCAAGAGCGAGGCGCCCGTTTTTCCTGAGGACTGATTCAGGCAATCCGGCTGCTCGGATAACCGGAATCGTCCCTATAATATAATAAGGTGTAATTAACCGGTTGTTCCCCTTTTTCCGGGCGATTTTCGCGGAAAACTGATTTTTTTTTGAAAAAATAGCGGATTTTTTTTGCCAGTTCAAAAAAAGGACTTACCTTTGCAACCGCAAAACGGAACCAACTTGTTTGGAACGTTCGCGACGAGCCGCCTCTTTAGCTCAGTTGGCCAGAGCACGTGATTTGTAATCTCGGGGTCGTTGGTTCGAATCCGACAAGAGGCTCAAGACATAATGGGTAGATTCCAGAGTGGCCAAATGGGGCAGACTGTAAATCTGCTGCGACATCGCTTCGGTGGTTCGAATCCATCTCTACCCACAAAATTTGCGGAAGTAGCTCAGTCGATAGAGCATCAGCCTTCCAAGCTGAGGGCCGCGGGTTTGAATCCCGTCTTCCGCTCTAAAGAAACAATCGCCTATGTAGCTCAGGGGTAGAGCACTTCCTTGGTAAGGAAGAGGTCGCGGGTTCAAATCCCGCCATCGGCTCAACGACATACGCAAATCACTTCGCCTCTGAAAGGCAATGAACAACATGCCTCGAAGGTGGCGA
>CACYCT010000115.1 GCA_902772965.1 uncultured Bacteroidales bacterium
CATATTCCCTCAATGGGTTGGAGGTCGGTCGCGTCGAGGCGTGCGCGCATGGCATCCTCGTCGATTCCCCAAAGCGGCTCGGAATGTTCGGGCGGCATCTGCGCGGCGGCCGTCAGTGACAGCCACATCATCAGGGCGAGTATGCTGGCGGCGCGGATCATGGTTACTCGCTGGTTGCGAACCGGTAGACGATACCGAAGGAGAGAATTTCTTTGAACTGCCAGTGCCGCCAGTCCCTGTCGCGCGGGTGCGACTTGTCGAACCGCAGGTGGGTGTAGATTTTTGTGTTCAGGTGGCGCGTGATGGAGAAGTCGAAGGTGTTCTCCCAGTCGCCTTGCACGTAGTGGTAGTTGGTGAATGCGTACAGGCGTGATTGCCAGATGATGTTGGGTGTGATTTTCCAGTTGAATTTGGCCTCGATGTTGCTACCGAAACTGCTCTTTGTATGGTGTCCGGGGTCGATGCCGAAGTTGACGGGGTTGAGTTTTACGATGTCGCGGCAGATTTTCAGGTTGTACGACAGCGGTGCGATGGCGATGGTGAGCACTTTCGACTGGTCGGGGTTTTTGTATTCGTAGGTCATACCGAGACCGATGTTGAGTTCACCCGGCGAAAGGAAAGCGGCGGTGAGGTCGCGCGAGTTGCTCTTGTAACTCTGGAAGAACTGGGTTTTGAACTGGAGCATGGCGCTGTAGTACCAGTGCTTCATCGCCTTGTAACCGAGTTGTGAGGTGAACAGGAAGTTATCCTCGTTGATTATGTACTTGCGCAGGGAGTCGCCTTGGGCCGTTGCGACACCGAGTTTATACTGCATCATGTTGTTGAACAACCAGTTGGGATGCACGTTCTGGTTGAGGTTGAATTCCCACTTCAGGTCGGCGAGGATGTTGAGGTTGTTTTGTCCGCCCTGGTACCAGTTCCGGCTGATGTATGCCTGAGTGAAATGCAGGGAGCCGTTGAAGGTGTGCAGCCAGTTTCGAACCTTCTCCGGCGGGAGTGAGATTACGCTGTCGGCTACGGTCACGTCTTGCGGCACGTGTATGGTGAGCATCGACTTGGCGGGGTCGGGCGCGAGTGCGATTTCTCCGGGAGGCTCGGGCAGGGAATTGTCGTTGTATGCCACCAGTTCGGGGTGTGCGATGGTGGCGCGCCGTCGCAGTTGCGATTGCCGGGCCGACTGTTGTTGCGCCTGTTGGAGCCACTGGTCGCCGGCGTCGAGGATGTATGGTTGTTCGGCTTGCGCGGCGGTTTGCCCGGCGCTGGCGGTTTGATTCTGATAAATCAGCGGCAGTTGCAGATTGGAAGGCTGGGCGTGTGCGCCGAGTGCGAGTGCGGCAACTGTCGCGGCGAGATATGTCCGTAGGTGGTTCATAGTCTTTACATATTATAATGTTTGCAAAGGTCGCTAAAAAACCGCTTTCGACCAAATAAAACGCGCGGAATTTGTTTATCTACAGAATAGAGACAAGCGGAACTATCAACACAACATCTTCATCGTCAGTGGATTCAATGGATTGATCATATCTTATTGTAGTTTTTAAGTCTTAACAACAGATGGAACGGAGATAACGGACTATATCCCGCGGCGGAAACACGTTACTGGTGGGTTCTATAAATTCCAGAAAAGAAAATGAAGATTTCGGTCGTATTGGGGCTCCTGCCGGAATATTTTACTCCAACTTATTGACCTGCAGACCGCTACTATGTCGCGAAGTTGAATCAAAATCTGCTCGACAACCGCCTCCAACCCGACGTGAGCAATTTATAGAACCCACCTATATTTGCAAGATTAAACAGTAATGTGTAACTTTGTGGCACATATCCGAAACCAAAAACACTTATGAACCCCTGTGCACGCCTGATAACCCGCCTCGCAATGGCCGCTTTACTGCTCGCCACCACGCTCTGCGCCTGCGCGGCAAAAAACGACGGAAACGACAAAAACCGAACCGGAGAACAGTCGCGCGTCATCGTTGGCGCCGAGCGTACCGACATCTACGTGCCCCTGCTCAAGGGAAAACGAATCGCCCTGCTGAGCAACCAGACCGGCCTCGTGGGCAACCGACACACCCTTGACGTGATGCTTGAGCACGGACTGAACGTGACCACCATCTTCTCGCCCGAGCACGGATTCCGGGGCAAGGCCGACGCCGGAGAACACGTCAGCAGCAGCGTTGACGAGAAAACCGGAATACCCATCGCCTCGCTCTACGACGGAAAAAACCGCACCCCGAGCGCCGAAACCCTCGCGCGGTTCGACGTGATCGTGACCGACATCCAAGACGTGGGGCTGCGATTCTACACCTATTATGTCACTATGGTTGACCTGATGGACGTGGCCGCGGCCAACGGAAAGGAATTTGTGGTCTTCGACCGACCCAACCCGAACATTATGACCGTTGACGGACCGATTCTGGACATGAGCCTGCGCAGTGGCGTGGGCCGGTTGCCGATTCCGACGGTATACGGCATGACGATGGGCGAGTTGGCCAAAATGGTCGTGGGCGAGGGCTGGCTCAAGGATGGCCGGAAGGTGCCGCTCACCGTGGTGCCCTGCGGAAACTACACCCGCCACACCCGCTACCGCCTGCCCGTGGCTCCGTCGCCGAACCTGCCAAATATGCTCTCGATTTACCTGTACCCCTCGATGTGCTACTTCGAGGGAACAACCGTCTCGCTCGGACGCGGAACCGACTGGCCGTTCCAAGTGTACGGACACCCCGACATGACCCGCCGCGCCTTCTCCTTCACCCCCGAGAGCCGCGACGGAGCGAAGAACCCGCCCCAGTTGGGCAACCTCTGCCATGGCGAAGACCTGCATAACATGACCGAAGAGCAGGCCATCGCCGAGGGTGTCAACCTCGAGTACGTTATCGACGCCTACCACGACCTCACGCGGCAGGGCAAACAGTTCTACCTCAACAACGCCAACTTCTTCGACAAACTCATGGGCAACAAGGACATCCGCCGGATGATCGACGAGGGCTACTCGGCCAAGCAGATCCGCACGTCATGGCAGGCCGATGTGGACAGTTTCCGCATCCTGCGTAAGCCCTATCTGATTTACCCTGAATAAAAAACACGCGAATATGACTACCCCTTGGATTGTACTGGCCACCATCGTGGGCTATTTCATCGTTCTGTTCATCATCTCATGGCTCGCCTCGCGCCGCGCCGACACCACCACCGCCCTCACCGGCGGACGGCAGGCACCGTGGTTCATCGTGGCCATCGCCATGATCGGCGCGCCAATTTCGGGCGTGACGTTCATCTCCGTGCCGGGCTACGTTGTCGGGTCGAGTTACAGTTACATGCAGATGGTGCTCGGTTTCGCGGTGGGCTACCTCGTGATCGCCTACGTGCTGATGCCGCTGTTTTTCCGCCGCCGGCTGGTGTCGATTTACGGCTACCTGGAGGAGCGCTTCGGCGGGAAGACGCACAAAACCGGCGCGTGGTTCTTCTTTGTGAGCAAGATGCTCGGCGCGGCCGTGCGGTTCCTCGTGGTGTGTGTCACCCTGCAGGCCTTGGTGTTCGAGCCGCTCGGCATTCCGTTTGTATTCAACGTGATTGCCACCATCGCCCTGATATTCCTCTACACGCTGCAAGGCGGCGTGAAAACCGTAATCTGGACCGACACGCTCAAGAGCCTGTGCCTGATTCTGTCGGTGGTGCTGTGCATCGTGTTCATCGCGCAATCGCTCGGACTGAACTTCGCGCAGATGGCAAGCGCTGTGGCCGACGACGAGTCGTCGCGCGTGTTCTTCTTCGACAATCCCAAAGAGGACACCTACTTCTGGAAGCAGTTCCTCGCCGGAATCTTCATGGTCATCGCCATGACCGGCCTTGACCAGGATCTGATGCAGCGCACGCTGGCGAGCAAGAATGTGGCCGAATCGAAGAAGGGCCTGATTGTGAGCGGCGTGACGCAAGTCTTCGTGGTGGGGTTGTTCCTCGTGTTGGGAACGATGCTCGTGCTCTACACGCGGCACGCCGGAATCGCCATGCCGGAGAAGAACGATGCCCTGTTCGGCCTCGTGGCGCGGCACGAAACCATGCCGGTGGTGATGCTGGTGCTTTTCGTGCTCGGCCTGATTGCCGCGGGCTACTCCGCCGCCGGCTCGGCCCTGACGGCGCTTACCACATCTTTTATGGTCGACATCCTCAACCGCGACATCAAAGCCGACAACGCCGCGCTGGGCTCCACCCGACGCATCGTGCACATCGCCATGGCCGCGGTGATGGGCGTGATCATCTACGTTTTCTTCCTGCTCAACAACGACAGCGCGATCAAGATGGTGTACTCGCTCGCCTCGTTCACCTACGGGCCGATTCTCGGCCTGTTCGCCTACGGGATGTTCACCCGGCGCGCCGTGCGCGACCGGTGGGTGCCGCTCGTGTGCGTTGCCGCACCCGTTCTGAGTTACTTCCTCCAGCAATTCTGCAAGCAGCAGTGGGACTACACCATCGGCTTCGAACTCCTGCTCTACAACGCCGCGCTCACCATCATCGGACTCATCTGCCTGTCAACCGGCAAAAAAACAAACCCCGCCTGAACCCATGCCGTCTGAACTGATTAACCGATACATCTGGCTGATTGACACCATTCGGCGTCACGGACGGATCACCCAGGCCGAACTCAGCCGCCAATGGCAGAAGAGCCGGCTGAGCAACGGGCAGCCGCTGCCGCGACGCTCGTTCCACCACTACCGGATCGGCGCCGAGCAAACCTTCGGAATCAACATCCAGTGCGACCGGTCTACCTATGAGTACTACATCGCCGAGACCGACCTGAACAACCTCCACGAATGGCTGCTCGACTCCACAGCCATCAACGACACCCTGCGGGACAACTCCGACATCGCTTCGCGTATCCTGCTCGAAGACGTGCCCTCGGCGCGCGTCAACCTGCAAACCATCATCTCCGCGCTCCGGCAGAACTCACGCATCGTGTTCGACTACCGCGGATACACCCACGCCAAACCGACGCCCAAGGTGGCCATCGAACCCTACTTCGTGAAAATCTTCAAGCAACTCTGGTACGTGATCGGTTTCAACGTCAAGGACAAGAAAATCAAAACCTACGCCCTCGACCGGATCACCAACCTCAACATCGACGCCGGACACACATTCCAAATGCCACCCGAGTTCAGCCCGAAAGCCTTTTTCCAAGACTGCTTCGGAATCACCACAAGCAACCGGCCGCCACAGCGAATCGTGCTTCGGGTTGAACCCACACAGGCAAAATACTTCCGTGCCCTTCCGCTGCACCACAGCCAAATCGAAGTGGTTCACGACAACTACTCCATCTTCACCTACCGCATGTGCGTCACCTACGACCTGCGGGAACGACTGCTCTCCCACGGAAGCAATGTCGAGATACTTGAGCCACAAAGCCTTAGAACCGTTATTGCCGGCGAATTGGAAGCCGCCCTACGGCAATACCGCACATCGGCACAATAATTGCTTATCAATCTACACAACAACAAACAAAAAACCACCGATATGATAGATTATTTCTCCGCCAACCTGTGGCAACTCTGGGGAATCATCGCCATAGTTTGCCTGATTCTCGAACTCTCCTCGGGCGACTTCTTCATCCTCTGCTTCTCAATCGCCGCTTTTGTCACCGCCATCCTCGCCGCCACGCCGATGAGTTTCACGTGGCAGGTGGTGGCTTTCGCCGCGGTTTCGGTGCTGTGCCTGCTCTTTGTCCGGCCCGTCGCGCTGCGCTACTTCCACCGAAACGACAGCAACCGGCCCAGTAACGCCGACGCCCTGATCGGACGCGAAGGCACCGTCAGCCAGGACATTCCCGCCGACGGATTCGGACGCGTGGCCATCGACGGCGACGACTGGAAAGCACGCGCCGCCCACAACCAAGCCATCAACGCCGGTGCACGCGTGCGCGTAACCGACCGAGAAAGCATCATCATCACCGTAGAAAACGTTTAACACACCCCCATAAAAACTTCCAATATGAACGCAACAGCCATTATCCTGATCGTACTCGTCGCGCTCGCGCTCATCCTCGTGAAAATGAGCATCGTGATCATTCCACAAAGCGAAACCAAAATCATTGAGCGACTCGGCAAATATTACGCCACACTCAAACCCGGCATCAACATCATCATTCCCTTCATCGACCGCGCCAAAACCATCGTCGCGCTGACCGCCGGAAGATACCACTACACCAACGTAATCGACCTGCGCGAACAGGTCTACGACTTCGACAAGCAGAACGTGATCACAAAAGACAACGTGCAGACACAGATCAACGCCCTGCTCTACTTCCAAATCGTGGACCCCTTCAAAGCCGTATACGAAATCAACAACCTGCCCAACGCCATCGAGAAACTCACCCAAACCACCCTGCGTAACATCATCGGTGAACTCGAACTCGACGAGACGCTCACCTCGCGCGACACCATCAACACCAAACTCCGCGCCGTGCTCGACGACGCCACAAACAAGTGGGGAATCAAAGTGAACCGCGTCGAACTCCAGGACATCACCCCGCCGCAGTCGGTCCTCCAGGCGATGGAGAAACAAATGCAGGCCGAGCGGAACAAACGCGCCACCATCCTCACCTCAGAAGGACAGAAAGCCGCCGCCATCCTCCAATCCGAAGGACAGAAAACCGCACGGATCAACCAAGCCGAGGCCGACAAGCAAACCGAAATCCTCCGCGCCGAGGGTGAGGCACAGGCACGCATCCGCCGCGCCGAGGCCGAAGCCATCGCCATCGAAAAGGTGACACAGGCCGTCGGACAATCGGCCAACCCCGCACACTACCTGCTCGCGCAGAAATACATCGCCATGCTCGAAGAAGTCGCTTCAGGCGAAAAGACAAAAACAGTTTACCTCCCCTACGAAGCCACCAACCTCATGGGCTCCATCGGAGGAATCAAAGACCTCTTCAAAGAAAGTTGAACCGCGCAATGACAACTACCCTGAGACATACCCTACTCGCACTGGCACTGGCGCTCTCCGGCGCCGGTGCCGCAGCGCAGGTGGCACTCAACGGAAAAACGCTCACTCCCGACCTCTCCCGCAACCGCTACCTCTGTCCCGCGCCGCAAAACCGATTCGGGCAGTCGTTCAGCGCAGTTGTCACGCTTGACCCCGACTCGGCATGGACCGAGGTCGCCATCAACGGAACACCCGTCGATAACACACAGACCTGCACCTTCGCCCGGCTCGACGGCACCACCGAACACCGCATCACCGCCCGGCGACCCGACGGAAGCCGCGTGGACGCCCAACTGATGTTCACATCCCTGCCGCTGCTGCACATCATCGCGCCGCCGTTCTCCACCGAATACCAACCCGCCACACTCATCCTCTCCTACCCCGACGAGACACCCGCCGACACGCTCAACATGCGCGTCAAATGGCGCGGAAGCACCACCTTGATGCCAGGCCGGCACAAACGGAACTTCCACATCAAACTCACCGACAGCAGCGGAAACAAGCGAGACCGGCGACTGCTCGGAATGCGGAACGACAACTCGTGGCTGCTCGACGCCGGACAAATCGACCCCTCACGAATACGCAACCTCGCCGCCAACCGCCTCTGGCTCCACTACGCCGCCCCACCCTATTACGCCCACCTGGAGCCACAGGCACGCACCGCCATCAACGGACGCCTCACCGAAGTCGTCATCAACAACCGATACGAAGGAATCTACACACTCTTTGAGGCACTCGACCGGAAACAACTCAAACTCAACAAGCACGACCAAAACACCGGCACCTTCCACGGCATGCTCTGGAAAGCGCAGAAACGCGACCTGATCACCCGATTCGCCGAAACACCCGAACTTCCCGACATCAACAAAGCCTCATGGGGAGGATTCGATGTGAAATATCCAGACCCAGACGAGGTGATGCCAACCCACTGGCAAACGCTGTACTACGTTGTCGACAGGGTATCGTACGCATATGACTCGGAATTGAAACGCATCGCGGCCGACTTGTTCGACCTGCCCGTCATGCGCGACTACTACTTGCTCGTGTATCTGCTTAACGCTATCGACAACCACGCCAAAAACCTCTATTGGGCCTGCCACGACGTGGACAGCCTGCAACGCCTCACGCTCGGAATCTGGGATCTTGACTGCACCGTGGGACAAGACTGGACAAACACACCCTACCGACCCGAAAACCGCGTCGGACCAACCGTGAACCTAAACTTCGGCAACGGTGCATTCACGCGTATCAACGCGCACGCGCCCGGCTTCGCCCAAGACGTGAACAACCGATACAACCTCCTCCGAAAAACCGCCTTCCACGAAGACTCACTCGTAGGCATCTACCACACCCTGATCGACACACTCATCGCCTCCGGAGCAACCCTGCGCGAAACAGAGCGCTGGAGCGGCGACACCGACCTCGGCGGGCAACCGCTCGACTTCGAAAACGAAAAGCGGTATATCGCCGACTGGCTGCACGCGCGCCTCGCCTTCCTCGACACCGAAATCTTCCCAAACTCGGCCGTCGACCTCATTCAGGCTCCGCAACCCGAACCCTCGGCCTACTACGACCTCACCGGACGCCTCGTCACCACCCGACCGCTGCCGCCCGGAGTTTACATCACCGACACGCGGCGGAAAATCCACATCGCCGCACCATAAGCCCAAATGGACACCATCTTCCTCATCGGATTCCCGACCTGCGGCAAAACAACCATAGGACGCGAGTTGGCCCGCCTGCTCGGCCGCGAGTTCATCGACCTCGACGAGCGCGTTGAGCACCAAGCGGGTATGCGCGTGAGTGACATCTTCGCCACCCGCGGCGAGGCGGCTTTCCGGCAGATGGAACGTGAGTGCCTGCTCGAAGTGGCCCACAGCCATGCCATTGTCGCCGTCGGTGGCGGAACGCCCTGCCACGCCGACAATATTGACCTGATGAACGCCACCGGAACCACCGTCTGGCTCACCACACCGGTCGAAACACTCATCAACCGCCTCCAACGCCCGGAGTACAAACGCCCGCGACCGGCCGTGGCTAACCTTACAGACGGGCAAATCGCCCGATACGTCAATCGTACCTATCGCGTGCGCCTGCCCTATTACACGCAGGCCAAAATCCACTTCGACGCCACCGACATCGAAACCGCCGCCGACACGCGACGCACCGCTACACGACTCGCCCGACTGATCCACCCACACACGCCCTTGGCCCTAACTTAGGAGAGAACTGCTAACGCACTGACCTTCAGCAAGGTTGAGTTCCCCCTCTAAGTTAGAGGGGGTGCCGCGAAGCGGCGGGGGCGTGTGTC
>CACYCT010000116.1 GCA_902772965.1 uncultured Bacteroidales bacterium
CTTGCCGGGCAGAGAAAAACGCACCCACCATGAGCAGGTAAACCGGCAGCCGCGCCGAGCACGACATGAACGGAATCGTGAGGATGGTGATAATCCGGTCGCGCCTGTTCTCGAGCGTGCGCGTGGCCATCACGGCCGGCACACCGCAACCGAAACCTATAAGATATGGTATAAACGACTTTCCGTGCAATCCGATGCGGTGCATAATCCGGTCGACGATAAACGCCGCACGGGCCATATAACCGCTGTCCTCAAGAATGGATATGAAAAAAAACAGAATAAGAATATTGGGCAGAAACACAAGCACCCCGCCCACACCGGCGATAATGCCGTCGACCAGCAAGTCGCGCAACATGCCGTCGGGCAACACTCCGCCCACCATCTCGCCGAGCCATTCCACGCCGGACTCAATCCAGTCTTGAGGATAAGCCCCGACGGTGAACGTGACCTGAAACACGAACCACATCAGCAGGAACAACACCGGCAAGCCGAGCCAACGGTTGGTGAGCACAACATCAAGCGCGTAACCGAGTTTGGTCTTGTCTTTTCCGGGATTGGGCGTGAGCGTTTCGGCGAGCGCGCCGCGAACGAAGCCGTATTTCAAGTCGGTGACCACACTCACGATGTCGTCGTTGTATTCGCGCTCGATGTCGGCGCGCAACTGCGATGCGAGTTCCCGCGTGGCCTCGCCGTCGGGCAGGTCTGTGAGCAGATCAAGGGCATGGCGGTCGGCTTCGATTATCTTCAGCAGGGTGTACCGGTTGAGGGAGGGTTCGGCGGCGGAAAGACGGCTCAAGGCATTCTCGACGGCGGTTCCGTAATTCACGTTTTTGTGAAGCGAGCGGGTCTCACTCTCGTTAATCGCTTTCAAACAGGCTTTCATCACCTCGTCGACACCTTTTCCATCGCGGGCCGTGACAGGCACAATCGTGGCTCCGAGCAGGCGCTCAAGGGCATCAATATCAAGACGGTCACCCGACTTCTCAAACTCGTCCCACATGTTCAGCGCAATCACCATCGGAATGTTCATGTCCATCAACTGCGTGGTCAGGTAGAGGTTACGCTCCAGGTTTCCGGCATCGACTATGTTGAGAACCGCATCGGGGTGATGATCGCGAAGATAGGTGCGGACATACATTTCTTCAGGTGAATACTCAGTAAGCGAGTATGTGCCGGGTAAATCAACCAGTTCAACCCTTTGACCGTCAATCTTAAGCGATCCCGCTTTACTGTCAACGGTCACACCGCCATAGTTGCCCACCTTTTCCCGGGCTCCGGTAACGTAGTTGAACAACGAGGTCTTTCCGCAGTTGGGATTCCCGACCAGCGCAATGCGCAACACATTGTCGGCCAGCGGATCCTGCTCAGCCACGACGGTGTCGGTTGTGCCGTGGAAGGAGTCTACGTCAAGGTCGAAAATCGGATCGTCGACCGCGGCGACAATCACTTTGGCCGCCTCGGAGTGCCGAAGCGAGATGTGGCTGCCGAGAATCATGTACTCCACAGGGTCAAGCAGAGGCGCGTTTTTCAGCACAGTCACCTCCGCCCCGCGAACGAAGCCCATCTCAAGCAGACGCTGGCGGAAAGCGCCGTCGCCGTCAACGCGCACCACGCGCACCACTGAGCCAATCGGCTCATTTTCAAGCAGTCGGGTTGATGAGGAATATGTTTGGTCTTGTTCCATTGGATTGATAATTTCGCATGTTGCAAAATTATTCATATTTAAGCAAGTATTTTACCCCAAAAAATAGTTATTTCCGGTGTCTTTTCTCCCTATTATTGGGGATGAGTTGGATTAAGATAGAAAGAAAATACCGCTCGCAGATGCCGCAGATTACGCAGATTATGCTCATCCGCGAACTCTGCGAGAAATTCAGCACAGCGCCGGAGGCGCGAGCGACTGCGGAGCAGTCGAATGTGCGAAACCCCATGCCAGTAGGTGATTATGCCTTGAACAGGTCTTCTGACGTGATGCTATTGTGTATCTCGCTCCAATATCCTGCTTGGGCAATTCCTGCCACGGTGACCATAGTAAGACTTACTGATTTCCTACATCCTGTTTCGGCGACGAAACGCTCCGCTTTATGGTGCAGGTTATCTGCATCGTCTTTGGTCACAGTATATTCGTTATGCGAGAATTTCATCTCACAGATATTCACCAGGTTGTCTGCCCTGTCTATGAGCATATCTATCTGTGCACCTTTCCTTCCGTCGGCACTCGGTTCCACTCGCCATGCAAATACGTTGGTCACAACTCCGCTGATGCCAAGAGCCATTTTGATTTGTCGGATATGCTGGAAGCACAGACGCTCAAAAGCCAAACCGACCCAGGCTGACCGCAGGCTCGACAGATAATTGTGACTCCAGAATTGCTCATCGTTGGCAGTATTGTGCTTCACGAATTTCAGATAGAACAGCGTGTAATTGTCAATCAAACGAAAAGTTGCCTGGTTCTTTAGCCCATACGTGGGAATTTTGCGGATAAAGCCGCATTCCTCCAAGTCTTCCAGCATACGGCTCGTCCGTCCGTTTTCTTCCAGTGCGCATTGTTTCACCAACTCGTCGCGTGTCATTCCAGA
>CACYCT010000117.1 GCA_902772965.1 uncultured Bacteroidales bacterium
CAGCAGCACGGCCGTGGAACCTACGAAACCCTCCTCTTCGCCGATGGTGCAGAAGATGAAGTCGGTGTGCTGCTCGGGAACGTATTTTAGTTTGGTTTGCGTTCCGCTTAGGAAACCTCTTCCTAATAGTCCGCCGCTGCCGATGGCGATTTTGCTCTGGTTGACGTTGTAGCCGATTCCACGCGGGTCGTCGGCAATGCCGAGTACAACGGTGATGCGCTTTTGCTGGTGGTCTTTGAGGATTTTATTGAACGCGATGTCGACGGTGAATATGAACACAACCGAGGCCACAATAAACCCTACGGTCATGAGCAGTCGCCGGACGTCGTCGTGCAGGGTGCTGATGAGCAGGTAAATCACTGTTCCGCCGACGAGAACACCAAAGAACACATATCCGTTGATGGTGATTCCGAAGTAGGCGAGCACGCCGGCGAGGATTCCGCCGGCGAGGTAGGTCAGGACAACGTTCCGTGTGATGAAAAACGAGCGGCAGTAGAACAGGAGCATTCCCACGGTGAGCACCATGATGATGATGAACGCCACGGCGGTTCCGAGGGGGATTCCCATCATGGTCAGGGCGGCATACTTGAGCACGACCACGAAATAGGTTATCGCGCACAGTGCTGCGAAGAGCACGAATCCGCTCATCCCTTCGCGGTAGAGCACGAAGATGAGTGATGTGAACACGAGTGCCGATCCGGTTTCGTTCTCAAGGATGATGCACAGAATGGGCAAGATGATGATTCCGGCGGCGATGGCGTAGTTTTTCCAGTTGTTGAGCGCGAAGCCGTAGGTGGAGAATAGTTTTGCCAGAGCGAGGGCGGTGGCTGTTTTGGCGAACTCGGCGGGTTGGAGGCTGACGGAGCCGAAGGTGAGCCACGAGCGTGAGCCTTTGATGTCGGGTGCGATAAAGGCGGTGACAATCAGCAGGATAATCATTGCGCCATAGATGGGGTAGGCGTAGGCTTCGTAGATTCGCCGGTCGATAAGCAGAAGCGAGAGCCCGAGCACGAGGGAGAGGACAGCCCAGAGGAATTGCTTGCCCGAGAAACCTGAGAAGTCGAACATCGACGCTTTGTCGAAGTTGTAGGTCGCGGCGTAGATGCTCACCGCTCCGGCCACCACCAGAATGATGTAGAACAGAATCGTCAGCCAGTCGACCGACTTGAGCAGTGACGTGCTCTCATTGTTGTTGTTTTGCAGTTGCAGCGGCATTGTCGGTGGCTTTGGTTTTGGTGGTTTTACTGTCGTTGGCAGACTTGTCGGTTTTCGGGCTGCCGTACACTTTGGTGCTGAACAGGCTGGTGCTTGCCATTCGCGCAGCGACGGCTTCGCGGGCGGGCGATAGGTGTCCGTTGAGGTATTGTTCAATCATGATTGCTCCGATGGGCACTCCGAAGGTGGCTCCAAAGCCGGCGTTCTCGACATAGACGCACACGGCGATTTTCGGGTCGCTCATCGGCGCGAATCCCATGAAGGCGGAGTGGTCGCGTCCGTGGGGGTTCTGCGCGGTTCCCGTTTTGCCGCACACCTCGAGGCCTGCGATGTTCGCTCCGCGGCAGGTGCCGCCGGTGACGGCCATACGCATTCCCTCCACGATGGCATCGTAATAGTGCTTGTCGATGGTGGGGTCGTGCCGCTCGAGCGATCGTTTGAGGATACCCACTCCGTCGATTCGCCGAACCACGTGCGGGGTGATGTAGTAGCCTCGGTTGGCGATGGTGGCGGCGAGGTTGGCGATCTGCAGCGGCGTGGCGAGTATCTCACCTTGCCCGATGGCGTCGCTGATTACGCTGTATGCGCTCCATTTGCCCTCGCCGTGGTGTTTGTTGTAGAACTCGGTGTTGGGAATGAATCCGTGTCCCTCTCCGGGCAGGTCCACGCCGAGGGTGTAGCCGTATCCCATCGAGACCATATGTTTTTTCCACACTTCGAATGCCTTACCGGTTGAGCCGTATTTCGAGCGTCGCTCGAGCATGTGCTTGAGTCCCCAGCAGAAGTAGGCGTTGCATGACGTTTGCAGTGCCGGGCGCAGTGGAATCGGTGAGCCGTGTCCGTGGCATCCCACGCGCATTCCGCCGCTGAGGAAGCCGCGGTGGCAGGGATAGGCGGTAGTGAGGTCGACAATTCCCTCTTGGAGGAAGATGAGGCCCTGTGTGGGTTTGAAGGTGGATCCGGGCGGATAACCGGCCATGATGGCCCGGTCGTAGAGCGGTTTCATGGGGTTGTTCACAAGGTCGCGGTAGTTCTTTCCGCGTTCTTTTCCGATGAGCAGCGACGGGTCGTAGCTCGGGCTGGAGACCAGTGCGAGGATCTCGCCTGTTTTGGGCTCGATGCACACGATGGCGCCCACCTTTCCGCGCATGACGCGCTCGCCGAGTTCCTGGAGTTTGATGTCGATGCTCAGGTGGAGGTCGTTGCCGGCGATGGGTGCCACGTCGTCGGCTCCGTCGTTGCGGCGTCCCTTGATTTTTCCGAGGGCGTCGCGGATAAGGTATTCTTTCCCTTTCCGGCCGCGGAGCCAGGGTTCGTAGGAGCGCTCAATGCCGAGGTCGCCGGTGTAGTCGCCGGGCCGGTAGTAGGGGTCTTTGTCTATGTCGCGCTGGTTTACCTCGCGTATGTCGCCGAGCACATTGGCCGCGCAGGCGTATTTGTATTTCCGAAGCACGCGCTGGACGATGAAGAAGCCCGGGAAGCGGAACAGTTTCTCCTGCAGCCGGCCGTAGTCTTCCACAGAGATGTGGTTCATGAACACTTGCTGCGAGTAAGCGTTGATGCCCTGAATCTTCCTCATGCGCTCGACGAAGATTTCGGGCGTGATCTGCAGTGTGTTGCAGAAGTCGAGTGTGTCGAAAGGCTCTTTGATGTCGTTGGCGATGACCATGAGGTCGTAGGCGGGTTGGTTGTAGACCACAAGGGAGTCGTTCCGGTCGTACACCATGCCTCGCGAGGGGTATATCACGCGCTCGACGTAGGCGTTGTTGTCGGCGTTTTCCTTATAGGAGTTGTCACCGACCTGCAACACAAACAGTCGCGCGATGTAGATAGCCACCACCGCTACGATAAATGCGGTGATGACCCATCTTCGCTTCTCAAGGTTATAATCTTTTCTCACGTCGGGTGCTCACGAGGCTGTCGATAGCCAAAAGGAGGATGATGGTCAGTAGTGAACTCGCGGCAATGCGGCCCAGCGTCAGCGGCCAGTTCCGGATTGTGAATGCTTGTATGGTGAACAGCATCGTGCAGTAAAGCACAGTCAGCGTGGCCATATATTTGAGGTAAACGTTGAATCCGAGTGTGTCGACCGATGGCACAGGGTTGCTCATCTCGTTTTCCCTCGAGACGTACAGTGCAAACACGGGATAGCGCACCGCGGCAAGCAACGTGCAGCACAACGCGTTCATTCCCGGAGTGTTCACCGTGATGTCGACCATCAATCCCATCAGGAAAGCGATGGTGAGGTTGATGTTGAGGTTCCAGTTGATGGGCAGCCGCAGAATCAGGTAGATGAACACGATGGGTATGGCCACATTGAAAAGCAGGATTTTGTAGCACACCACCTGGGCCAGAATCATCACGATAAACAAGACTATGATTTGTAAAATTGTCTTATTCATTCGGATGGGGAGTTTTGAGGTTGAACGTTGGTTTCGGTCTTGGTCTCGGCCGTTTTTGGCTTGGTCTCGGTCTTGGTCTCAGCCGGTTTCTGCCTGCTTTCGCTGGTGGTCGGCTTGGCGCCGGTTTTGTCGTCTTGCCGGTCCTTCTTTTCTTTCTTTTTTTTGTCGGATTCCGACAAGTTGTCGCTCATTTCAAGTTTATTGAGTTCATCGGCCATATTGTTGGTGATTACGCGCACGGCGTTGAGTTGGCCGAAGTTGGTGGTGAGTTTGATTTTGAGCGAGACGAAGTTGTCCGACATGTTTCTTGCCCTTCCGGCAACGGTGCCGACGATGATTCCTTCGGGGAACATGGTTGAGAATCCACTGGTTACAATCGTGTCCCCTACGTGATACTGCACGTGTCGGGGCAACTCCCCGAGCACGGCGTATCGCGGGTCACCGCCCTCCCAAACCAGGCTTCCGAGGAATTCAGTGTCGCGGAGTTTGCAGGAGTATTTCACGTCGGGATTCAGCACTGAGATCACGCGCGCTGCGTGGGCGCTGACCACGTTGACCACACCGACGAGGCCGTTCTGGTCAATAACGCCTTGGCCAGCCTTGATACCGTCGTTTGCGCCGCGGTTGATGGTGATGAAGTTGCGCGGCTGGGCGATGCTGTTGCTGATCACGCGCGCGACAACGAAGTCGAACTGCTGCAGTGCGGGTTGTGGCGCGGTGGTGTCGGGCAGTTGTGTCTGCAGGTCGCGCACTTGTCCGCGCAGTTGAATCAGTTCCATCTCGAGTGTGGCGTTGCGCTGCTGGAGGTCGTCGTTGATTTCGCGCAGGTGGAAGTATCCCGTTGCGGCGCTGAGTGCCCGATGAATTGTCGCGCTCACGGAGTTTGCGCTGGTCAGGTATACGCTCTGCTGGTACGGATTGTTGTCCAGCAGCAGAACGCAACTGATCAGCACATAGATTAGTAGCACGAATCCCGCGCTGTATCGGATTAGGAAATCGAGCAGGTTCTTCATCGTTGTCGCCAATGTCGCACGACTTGTCGTTTACAGGCAAGTTGTGCGGTGACCTCTGACTTGTCCGGGACGGTCAGCGTTTGAGGAACTTAAAGATACTGTGGTTCTTCAGCGCAACTCCGGTACCTTTGGCAACGGCGTGGAGCGGGTCTTCTGCAACGTGGAATTGGATTCCGATTTTGTCGGTGAGGCGTTTGTCGAGTCCGCGCAGGAGCGCTCCGCCGCCACTGAGGTATACGCCGTTCTTGACGATGTCGGCGTAAAGTTCGGGCGGTGTCTGCTCGAGAGCGCCGAGTACGGCTGCTTCGATTTTGCTGATGGATTTTTCGATGCAGTGGCTGATTTCCTGATAGGTTACGGCCACTTCCATGGGCAGCGCGGTCATCTGGTTCGGGCCGTGAATGATGTAGTCTTCGGGCGGGTTGTCAAGTTCTGTCAATGCCGATCCGACGTTGATTTTGATTTGTTCGGCGGTGCGCTCACCAACGCGGACGTTGTGCGCGCGGCGCATGTGCTCCTGAATGTCGTCGGTGAGGTCATCGCCGGCTATGCGGATACTTTTGTTGGTCACGATACCTCCGAGCGAGATCACGGCGATTTCGGTGGTTCCGCCGCCGATGTCGACGATCATGTTTCCTTCAGGGGCGAGCACGTCCAGGCCGATACCGAGGGCGGCGGCCATAGGTTCGTAAATCATGTACACGTCGCGTCCGCCGGCGTGTTCGCTCGAGTCGCGCACGGCGCGGATCTCCACCTCGGTGGAGCCGGAGGGGATGCACACCACCATGCGGAGCGAGGGTGAGAACCAGCGTTGTTTTTTGCTCACTTTTTTAATCATTCCGCGCATCATCAGTTCGGCGGCGTTGAAGTCGCCGATCACGCCGTCGCTGAGCGGGCGAATGGTTTGGATGCCTTCGTTTTCTTTTCCCTGCATTTCGCGCGCTTTCTCGCCGACGGCAATCAGGCGTCCGGTTTTGGTGTCGAGCGCCACGACAGAGGGTTCGTCGATAACGATGCGGTTGTTGTGTATGATGATGGTGTTGGCCGTTCCGAGGTCAACAGCGATTTCTTGTGTGAATGAAAAGAGTCCCATTGGTTTAAGTTGTTTTCTTGTGTTTTGTATGAGTGTGTTCTTCTTGGTTTCAGTGTCGGAAGTGTCGGAATCCGGTGGTGACCATGGCCATGTTGTGTGCATTGCAATAGTCGATGGATTCCTGGTCGCGCACGGATCCGCCCGGGTGTATCACGGCTGTGATGCCGGCCTGGTGGGCAATCTCAACGCAGTCGGGGAAGGGGAAAAAGGCGTCGCTGGCCATAACGGCTCCGTTGAGGTCGTGCTTGAAGTGGCGGGCTTTCCCGATGGCTTGTTCAAGCGCGTCAACGCGTGAGGTCTGTCCCACGCCGGAGGCGAGCAG
Source organism: uncultured Bacteroidales bacterium (assembly GCA_902772965.1). Lineage (GTDB taxonomy): Bacteria > Bacteroidota > Bacteroidia > Bacteroidales > Muribaculaceae > Sodaliphilus. The sequence continues at coordinate 6,046 of CACYCT010000117.1, forward strand.
TTGGCAGTTTTTAACCAGTGTAATGGCGTTGCTCTTGCTGTGCTTTACGATGATGTTGGCCAGCATGAGGTCGTCGGCTTGTCGGTTGTCGACAACTTGTTCGGTCACCGAGGTCCATTGCTCCGGTAGTTCAACGTGGTTGTCGCGTTGTTGCACCAGCAGTCCGCCGAGTGCGCTTCGCACGATGGTTTCGGCTTGCGGGGCGGGATGCGCTACGAGGATGACGCGGTTTTTTTTCTGTTTGAGTATGTCGAGCGCTTCGGGTGTGTAGCCCGGTGCGATGCACACTTCGATGAACACCTCGTTCATCAGTCGTGCTGTTTCGGCGTCGATTTCACGGTTTGCCACATGAATGCCTCCGAATGCGCTCACGGGGTCTCCGGCAAGTGCGTCCCGGAAGGCCTCGGCCAACGTGGGGCGGACGGCCAGTCCGCAGGCGTTGTTGTGCTTGAGGATGACGAAGGTGGGCTTGTCGGGGCAGTCGTTGATCAGTGCCGTGGCGGCATCGATGTCGAGCAGGTTGTTGTAACTGACTTCTTTGCCGTGGAGTTGGGTGAATCGTGCGGAGAAGTCTCCGTAGAATTGTCCGGTTTGATGGGGGTTCTCGCCGTAGCGTAGAGTCATGGGGTTATCGGCGGCGATGCGCAGGGCGTTGTTGTTTCCGCCGTCGAAGTGGGCGAAGATGTGGCTGTCGTAAGCGGAGGTCACAGCGAAGGCCTCGGTTGCCAACGCGCGCCGCTGCTCAAGGGTGGTGGCCACTGCGCCGTTTCGCTGAATGGCTTGTAGAAACTGGTCAACTTGTCGTTGCGAGGCAACAATGGCGACATCGTGGTAGTTCTTTGCCGCGGCGCGGATGAGCGAGATTCCGCCGATGTCGATTTTCTCGATGATCTCGTCTTCCGGCGCACCGGAGGCCACGGTTGCCTCAAAGGGGTATAGGTCTACCACGACGAGGTCGATGGGCGGGATGTCGAACTGCTCGGTTTGGGCTTGGTCGTCGTGGTTGTCGCGTCGGGCGAGTATGCCTCCGAAAATCTTGGGGTGCAGCGTTTTCACGCGCCCGCCGAGGATGGAGGGGTAACCGGTGAGTTCTTCCACGGCGTCGCAGTTGTATCCGGCTTCAATGATGTGTTTCCGCGTGCCTCCGGTGGAGACAAACCTCACTCCGGCGGCTGCCAAAGGCGGCAGCAGGGCTTCAAGAGGGCTTTTGTCCCATACGGAGATGAGGGCGGTTTGGATGTGTATTGTGTCGGCCATAGGCGTTGGTTCGGTGTAAATGATTGAGTTTCAGTTAAAGCACACATAAATTCGGCGGGCAAGTTCTTGCCTGGGCCGAGTTTGAGTGCCGTTGTTGTGAAAATTCACCGCAAAATTACTGCTTGCCTTTGGCAATGCAAAATTTTCGGCTAAAAAAATGGTGAGTTTTTTTCGCAATCGCGCGAAATGGGGTAGGGCGGGTTATTTTTTCACCAGCAGGGCGCTCGCCTCATACAGCAGATAGATCGGCAGGAACACTATCATGAGCGTAAAAGGGTCGCCCGTGGGGGTGATCAGCGCGGCGAGGATGAGTAGGGCCACGATGGCATGGCGCCGGTAAGTGGCGAAAAATGAGCGGCGCAACACTCCGATTGCGCTCAGCGACCACGACAGCAACGGCAGTTCAAACACAAGGCCCATCACGAAAATGAGCATCATGAACGTGTCGATATAACTGTCAATCGAAATCTGGTTGGCGATAGAGGCGCTCACATGGTAATCGGCCAGGAATCTGAGGGTTACGGGGAATACGACGAAATACCCCACTGCCGCGCCCAGGTAGAACATCACCGTAGCGAGGCTGAAAGCGATCCGGGTGCCGCGCCGCTCGCCCTCGTATAGGGCCGGCGCGATAAACTGCCACAGGAAGTAGAGTATCACGGGAAACGACACCACAAGCCCCAGCCAGAACGATGTGCTGATGTGGATGAAGAATTGCGAGGCCAGTTTGATGCTGATGATGTCAACGTGGAAAGACTCGGCGTTGAACGGTGGCGCGAACGGAATCGCCCCGGCCACGCGCTCGAACACGCGGTAGAGGATGAAGTCGCCGCGAGTGGGTGCCATGATCACGGTATCGAACACCGTTGGCATCACAAAAAACAATCCCATCGTGACGGCCACCACCACCACGGCAATCTTAATCAGTACCGCTCGCAATTCATCGAGGTGGTCCCAAAAGGACATTTCTTTAGAATCGGACATCAGCAGGATTGTTTTATTTACAAATAGCCTGAATCGCAGTTATTAACAAGTAGCGCTATAAACCTATACTTTAAGACTGACTTAAAGTAATGCTTTAAAATTCCGGTCGGCTGTTTGCCGCGTTATTCTTTCCCGGTGGTATTGGTCTTGTCTTTGGGCTGTTCTTCTAAAGGCCGGCGGATTTCGTCTTCCACGTCACTCATTCCTTCTTTGAACGAGCGCACGCCCTTGCCCATGCCGCGCATAAGTTCGGGAATCTTTTTTCCTCCGAAAAGCAGGAGGACAACAAAGACGATGATGATGATTTCGCCGGTTCCGAAAGAGCCGAACAGCAGTAGGATGGTGTTGAGTGTCATATCTTTTGAGTGTTGTTTTTCGGGTTTTGTTTTGCAAACTTACGTCAAAAAACGTGATTGTGCAAATTGTTCACGTTGTTGTGTGCTTGCGTGGTTTGTCGTTAAGCGACAAATTTTCTTGTTCTATCGTGTTTTCTTCTTGATATTGGTTTGCGAGGTCGGGGTCAACTTTATCAAGCCGGTTTTCCCAGAGGTAGTGCTGCGTTTCGCGCACGAGCACACCGCTGAGCAGCAGCAATGAGATCAGGTTAGGCACCGCCATCATGGCATTCATGCAGTCGGCCAGGTTCCACACCATACTCAGGTTGATGAAACTTCCGGGAAATAAGACCGCGATGTAAACGGTGCGGAAGGCGAGTGTCGCTTTTTTCCCGTTGAGGTACTTGACGGCCATCTCTCCGTAGTAGCACCATCCGAGTATGGTCGTGAAGGCGAATGTCGCGAGGCCAACCAAAAGAAGCGGTGAACCGATATAAGGTATTTTGCTGAAGGCGGTTTTGGTCAGTGCAGCTCCGTCGGTGTAGGAGATATCGGGGTAGGCGAGTATACTGCTCACGATTACCAATCCCGTTATTGCGCAGATCACGACGGTGTCCCAAAATGTGCCGGTTGACGATACGAGTGCCTGTCGAACCGGGTTGCGCGTTTGAGCCGCGGCGGCTACAATCGGCGCGGAACCCAGTCCGGATTCGTTGCTGAACAGTCCGCGCGCGATGCCATAGCGCGCGACCATAATCACCGAGCCACCCACAAAACCACCTCCCGCAGCCTCGGGAGAAAAGGCCGACAGGCAAATCATCTTCACCGCCGGCCAGAGGAATGCGCTGTTGCAGAATAGGATATAGATGCAGCCCAAGACGTAGAACAATGCCATAAACGGCACCAGCCGTTCGCAAACTCGAGCAATCTTCTTCACTCCGCCAAGAACCACGGCCGCCGTTAGCGCAACCACCACCAAGCCGCTCCAATAGGGACTCACGCCATAGGTCTCGTTGCAGACCGTGCTGATGGCGTTGGCCTGCACCGAGGCGCCGATGCCTAACGACGTGCAGATGGTGAATAGGGCGAACAGGATGGCTAACCATTTCATTTTCAGTCCGCGCTCGAGGGCATACATCGGTCCGCCGAGCATCGTGCCGTCGGGCATCCTTACGCGGTATTTGATGGCCAGCAGGCCTTCGGAATATTTCGTTGCCATACCGAACACGCCAGTCAGCCAGCACCAGAGCACCGCTCCCGGTCCGCCCAGGGCCACAGCCGATGCCACACCGATGATGTTACCCGTTCCGATAGTGGCGGCCAGCGCCGTTGAAAGCGCGCCGAACTGGGACACGTCGCCGGAGCCTTTGTCGCGGGTCACCGACAGGCGAATCGCCGTGAGCAACTTCCGTTGAGGGAAGCGCAACCTGATTGTCAGGAATATGTGCGTTCCAAACAGGAGGATAATCATCGGCCAGCCCCACAGAAAGGAACTGAACTCAGTGAGAAAAAGATTGATGCTGTCTGTGCTCATACATTATTATATATGTTCAACGTCGCCCGAGCACCAACTGCGCGTAATAAATCAGTGTGGCCAGCGATCCCAGAGCCGCGATGACATAGGTGTAAGCCGCCGCGCGGAGGGCGTCGGAGGCCTGGTCGGTGAGCGTGCCGGAAGTGATGCCGGCGGTTTGCAGCCATTTGACGGCGCGCCGGCTGGCGTCAATCTCCACCGGAAGGGTAATCAGGCTGAACAGTGTGGTAATCGCGAACAGAGCCACACCGAACAGCAGAATGGCGGGGAACACCTCAATCAGCACGATGCCGATCAGAAGGATCCACGACACCCACTTTGACGCCAGGCTCACGGCCGGAACCAGCAAGGTGCGCAACTTGAGCATGGTGTATCCGAAACGGTGCTGCAGCACGTGTCCGCATTCGTGCGCGGCCACGGCCGCGGCGGCAACGCTGTTGGTTTGAAACACGTCGGCACTCAGATTGACCGTGTTGCGCGTCGGGTCGAAGTGGTCGCTCAGCGTCCCGCCCACCGGCTGGATGGCAACGTCGGTGATGCCGTTCTGCTGCAGCATCATCCGCGCCACGTCGGCGCCGGTCATCGGCACAGGCAACGGAACGCGTGAATATTTGGCGAACTTGTCGGTCAGACGCTTCTGAACCAGGTAACTCCCTAATGAAATCAGGATGAAGATGGCGTAGATAATCATGGCGGATGAAAGTGGGGTAATGTTGCACCAACAGCCGAAAATCGGCTCCGGAAATGAATAACACAAAATTACTACTTTTTTTTGATTAAGAGCCGTTAAACGGGGTATTTTGGCGCTAAAAAATGTAAAAAATCAGGAATAATCGCTTGGTTGTAAAAAAGAATCCATTAGTTTTGCAGCGTTTTATTAACGTTCAAAACAAACCTTTAAAACTCTTTTATTATGAAAAAGTTGCTTTTCATCTTCGCTGCAGTCGCAGCCCTCGCACTCGGTTCTTGCAACACCGAAAACGCGAACAACGAAACCACCGGCGCTGACAGCACCGCAGCCTTCAACGTGGAGCAATTCCAACAGTCTCTCGTTGGTGCCACCGACTCGGCCGCAGTTGTTGACCTGCTCAACCAAGCCAACGACGAGGTGAAGAAACTCGTTGAGGCCGGTGACCAGGAAGGAGCCAAGAGCCTGCTCGAGAAGATCAAAGAGATCGTCAACACCAACAAGGACAAACTCGCCGCTGTGGTTCCCTCGATCGGCACGCTGGTTGACCAAGTCGTTGCCGTTCCCGAAGGACTGAAAGACGTTGTGAACGCCGACAGCCTCAAAGAGCAAGTCAAGGACGTGGCCGAAGGAGCTGTCAACGATGCCAAAGGCGCTGTTGCCGACAAAGCCAACGAGGTTGTCGACAAAGCAGCCGAGAAAGTGAACGAAGGCGTTGACAAGGCCAAAGAAGCCGGAACCGAGGCAGCCAAGAAGGGTGTTGATGACGCCAAGAAGAAACTCGGCCTGTAATCACTGAAAACTGAATTCACCGGCCGGTCTACGGCCGTCTCTGCTAACCTGAGGGTGGCTGAGCGCGATCGCTCACGCCACCCTCGCTGTTTAAGACTGCCCGCCATTGCGAAAGGAAGCCTCAGTGAACTCCGCTTGACATCGGTTCTCAGACACCTACACCTTATATATAATACTGCTTATATGTAATCCTGCCACCGTGTCATCATTACCCGCCAACCTCGCACACGCGTGCCAAGCAAAAATTGTCAGTATTCGCGCGCTCAATCGCAAAACAAATTAAAATACCCCGGTCGGTTGCTTAAAATGTGCTAAATAAATCCGCTCCGGTATGGTTCTTGCCAATATTTGATATAAATTTGCGTTCAAATCGTAAACGTTAATTTTAACGATTCAAATTTTAAAACACGACAATAATTTAACATTTCAACAGTATGAAAAAGAATAGCAGATTAGCACTGATGCTTCTCGGAGCCTCCGTGCTGGGTTCAGCGGCAACGCTGATGGGCACCACAGCCCTGCGACACGCCTCAGTTGATGTCGACACGTTCCTCCCCTCGAAAAACGTGGCCACCATCGACGACAGTTTCGTACAAACCGCCAATCAAGGTCAGCGCGTCGCCATTGGTCCCGATTTCACCGTCGTGTCCGAGAACACCATCAACTCCGTGGTGTCGATAAAAAGTTTCGAGACCCCGAAACAGCAGCAATACTATCAAGGTATGGACCCGTTCGAGTTCTTCTTCGGCCCCGGCTTCGGATTCGGCAACCCCAACGGCGGGCAACGTCGTCAGCAGCAGCAAAAGTCCGAGCCCCAGCCCAAAGGCTCAGGCTCTGGCGTGATCATCAGCGCCGACGGATACATCGTGACCAACAACCACGTTATCGACGGAGCCGAGAAACTCGAAGTCACACTCAACGACAACAGCAAGTATAACGCCACCGTTGTCGGAACCGACCCCAACACCGACATCGCCCTGATCAAGATCAGCGCCAAGAACCTCACCCCGATCACCTTCGGCAACTCCGACAACGTGCGCGTGGGTGAATGGGCCGTGGCCGTGGGCAACCCCTTCGGATTCAACTCCTCCGTCACCGCGGGCATCATCAGCGCCAAAGCACGCGGCATCAACGAGAGTTCCAACATGGGTATCAAAGCCTTTATCCAGCACGATGCCGCCGTCAACCCCGGTAACAGCGGTGGCGCGCTGGTAAACACCGCCGGAGAACTCATCGGAATCAACACCATGATCTATTCCACCACCGGAAACTACTCCGGCTGCTCCTTCGCCGTGCCCAGCAACACCGTCAAGAAAGTGGTCACCGACATCAAGCAATACGGCTCCGTACAGCGCGCCGTGTTCGGAATCCAATACACCGAACTCGACGCCGACAAGGCAAAAGAGCACAACATCACCGCCACAAAAGAAGGTATCTACATCGCCAAGGTCAACGACCGCAGCGCCGCCATGGAAGCCGGACTCGAAGAAGGCGACGTGATTGTCAAACTCAACGGAAGCCACGTCAAGAACTCCGGCGAGATGCAGGAGCAGATGAACAAACTCCGCCCGGGCGACAAAGCCGAAGTGCAATACTACCGCAACAACAAACTCCGCACCACAACCGTCACCTTCAAAAACAACCAGGGCAACACCAAGATCACCAAGTCGAGCGACTTCACCTCACTCGGCTGCGCGTTCACCAAACTTTCCGACGAGGAGAAACAATCCCTCTCCATCAGTCACGGCGTGAAAGTGGTGGGTGTCAAAGCCGGCAAGTTCCGCGCCGAAGGAATCAAAGACGGGTACATCATCACCGAGATCAACGATGTGAACGTGGACGACGCCGACGACGTGGAAAACATCTACAACCAGATCATGCGCTCGGCCGACTCCGACAAGGTGATGATCATCTACGGTATCCTGCCGACAGGAAAACGGTTCTATAAAGCAGTAGACCTGAGCGATATAGACGAGTAAGCACACCGCAAACAAACCCACTCTCACCACCTCCCGCCTCCGGAGCCACCGGGGGCGGGAACTTTTTTCCGGCCGCGATTAAACCTTACGCCGCGTTGCAAGTCAAACAAATCCAAAACACACAATACACCTTAAAAAACCAATCTTCCCGCTTTTTTTCGCCCGAATCGGCCGGCGTTCCGCCGTTGGCACGATTTTTGCATATCATTAAGTGCAATCAAAATCCGAAAACCTTACTGAATAATACATAAACACACAACCTATGCGACAAATCAAGATTACAGCCGGCATCACCAACCGCTCAGAAGGATCCATCCAGGCCTATCTGCGTGAAATCTCCCGCATCCCCATCCTTACCCCCGATGAGGAAATCCTGCTCGCCCAGCGTATCCGCCAAGGCGACAAGGAAGCCCTCGACGCGCTCGTGAAAGCGAACCTGCGCTTTGTCGTGTCTGTGGCGAAGCAATACCAGCACTACAACGTGCCCCTGCTCGACCTCATCGACGAGGGAAATATGGGTCTGATCCGCGCCGCCGAGAAATTCGATGAGACACGCGGATTCAAGTTCATCTCCTACGCCGTGTGGTGGATCCGCCAAGCCATCATGCAGGCGCTCGCCGACCACGGAACCATCGTCCGCCAACCACTCAACCAGATCAACATCCAAAAAACGATTCAGCGCGCCATCAACCAGTTCGAGCACAAGAACCAACGCGAACCCTCCGTGTCCGAAATCGCCGAACTGACAGGCCTCGACGAGGAACAAGTCCTCGCCACCATCACAAACCGGGTGCGGCAAACCTCCGTCGACGCGCCTCTGCCCGGAACCGATGATGGCTCTCTGCTCGACCTCCTGCCCACCGGAGAGGAGCCTATCGACCGCTCCGTGGAGCGCGAAGGATTGTCCTACGAAATGGCGCGGACTCTCAAAACGCTTCCCAAGCGAGAGCGAATCATCGTGATGATGTCGTTCGGAATCGGGCAGCCCGAGCAGTCGCTCGACGCCATCGGATACCAACTCCAACTCAGCCCCGAACGCGTGCGGCAAATCCGCGAGAAAGCCATCCGGCGTCTGCGTGGGGAAAACAGCAAAAACCTGCGGGTTTACCTTTAAGTACGCCCACTTGTCGGCAATCGACAACCCATATGACATCTCGCCCGTGGCCGATAACCCTTCGCCGCGGGCGAGATCCGTTCAGCGGAATTATCGCTCAGCCCGGTTCCATGTGCGGCCGTGGGCATTATCTTTACTGTCGGCTTCCAATGTACCGGGCAAAACCGGAAAAGCGGAGCCGTCCCGTTCCGGCAGGAACTGAGACGGTAATTTAAGTAAAAAAAACATAAAACAAGCCGGTGTGGCGGGAAATATTTGGCAGTCTGAGAAAAAAGCAGTAACTTTGCCTGCTACAAAACTCTACAATCGCGAGATGAGACAACTAAAAATCACCAAATCAATCACCAACCGCGAGAGTGCCTCGCTCGACAAATACCTTCAGGAGATAGGTCGGAAAGAACTTATCTCAGTTGACGAGGAAGTGGAACTTGCTCGCCGCATCCGCGAGGGCGACCAGGACGCGCTTGACAAACTCGTGAGCGCAAACTTGAGATTCGTGGTTTCTGTCGCAAAACAGTATCAAAATCAAGGTCTCAGCCTTCCTGACCTTATCGACGAGGGCAACCTTGGCCTAATCAAGGCAGCGCAGAAATTCGACGAGACACGCGGATTCAAGTTTATCTCCTATGCAGTATGGTGGATTCGACAGTCGATTTTGCAAGCACTTGCGGAGCAAAGCCGTATCGTGCGCCTGCCGCTCAACCAGGTAGGCTCGCTCAACAAAATCGGTAAGGAACTTTCCAGATTCGAGCAGGAGCACGAGCGCCGGCCATCGGCCGAAGAACTTGCCGAGCGGCTTGATATCCCTGTTGAGAAAATCAGCGACACCATGAAAGTGTCCGGCCGGCACGTGAGCGTTGACGCGCCGTTTGTCGACGGCGAAGACAACAGTCTGCTCGACGTGTTGCCGAACGACGACAGCCCCATGGCCGACTCCACACTGAACCAGGAATCGCTCAGCAAGGAAGTCAATCGCGCGCTCGACCAGCTTAATCCGCGCGAGCGCGACATCCTGAAAATGTTTTTCGGAATCGGATGCCAAGAAATGACCCTTGAGGAAATCGGAGCCAAATTCGACCTTACACGCGAACGCGTCCGACAGATTAAAGAAAAGGCTATCCGGCGCCTGAAAGGACAAAAAAGCAAATTGCTCAAGTCGTATCTCGGGTAAGTCCCACATACGCACAACTGCGACAAAACTTATTGCCGGCCCTGTGGTTCAAACCGAATCCCGGGGCCGTTCTCTGTGATGTGGGCAGAATACCGGCATCAAGCCGCGCAAAACAGGGTTCTTGTGACCCTGAACGAGTGCAAGCATTTTATGCGGTATCGTTCAATTTTCTGCTATTCAATCTCTTTCGTGTTGCCCGAGGGCGTGCCGGAGGTGGATCTGTATTCGCCGCCACTACCTGATTGCGTCCACATTTCCGCCCTTTTGGAAAAAAGTTTTCCACAGGTGTGTGCCATGTCGGGAAATATCATTAACTTTGCAGTATGAGAGGGCAAAATTTCCGCCTTTTCACCTGCAAAAAGACCGGATAATAACGATTTTAAAAAACTCCTTAGTAGTTTGAGTTTTGGTCGGCTCGCAGGGCTACGGGGGAGTTTGAGTTTTCGGAATATGATGACAGAAAGTCAAAAACTCTCAATCATCGCGAGCGGTAAGGAGTATTTTAGAGAGATTATAATACCAAACCATCTTAATGGTTTGAAGAAACTTAATTTGAAGAGTTTCAAAATAAATCCGTTCTTAATCAATTACCTTGCCGCATTCCTTTGCGGCAATACAGAGCCATTGTCACTTGCAAAGGCTTTGGTATATCCACGGGTGTTGGGAACAAGTATCAGTACAAGTTTCGGTCAAAATATCCAAGTATTCATAAGCGACTTGAAAGAAGTTATTGGAAATGCGTCTGGAATTACAGGGATTGATATTGAATTTGTTGACGCATTGGACGGTAGAAGGAAATATTGTCAATGTAAGGCTGGTCCGCAAACTATAAACAAAGACGACATTGCGACAATACTGGGACATTTCAAGTATCTCCAGAATAAATCCCGTTTAGATCGTATGGGTATCCAAACTGATGATATGATTGTCGGTGTCTTGTATGGAGACAGGAGCGAATTGTCTGGCAACTATAAGGCAATAGACGCATATTTTCCTGTTTATTGCGGTTCTGAGTTTTGGGCACACCTTACAGGTGACTCAACATTTTATCATAGACTTTCAAAGGCTTTCGGTGAGGTCGTTGAGGAAGAGGACATCGATGGAAGTCAAATTATTCAACAGAAAGTTGAAGAGATAGCTCAAGAAATAACAGGAATTGGAGGATTTTAAAGAATGGAGTCTACATTTTATTCAGTAAACACATTAGCCGATATATTAGGGACATCTGTCGCTACTGTTTTGAAATGGGGTGAAAGTGGTGTTTATCCTTTACGTAAAGACGAAAAAGGTCGTACCGGATTTCTGTCTCAAGACCTTATGCAGATAGATGTGATACGGGATATGAACAATGGCGAATGGTATGAGGAATTTCAATCGAGACCCAATCGGGTTTTTACATCCGTTGAGTTATTCGCCGGAGCCGGAGGCTTGGCCTTGGGTTTGGATATGGCCGGTTTCCATCATGTGCTATTAAATGAATTTGACGGGCAAGCATGCGCTACACTTCGGGTTAATAAACCCGATTGGAATGTATTTGAAGGGGATATACACAATGTCGATTTTACTCCGCTACGCGACAAGATAGATTTATTGTCAGGCGGTTTTCCTTGTCAGGCTTTCTCTTATGCCGGTAAGAAAGGGGGGCTTAATGATACACGGGGAACGCTTTTCTTTGAATTGGCACGGGCGGTAAATGAAATCAGGCCTAAAGTATTTCTTTGTGAAAATGTCAAGGGCTTACAATCTCATGATGGCGGTAAAACTTTGGGAATCATACGCAACGCGATTAGGGAATTAGGATATACTCTTGTAGAGCCCAGGGTGTTGAAGGCCATCATTTATCAAGTTCCCCAAAAACGGGAAAGAATCATACTTGTTGCGATTCGAAATGATTATGCCGGTAAGGTAACCTTTAAATGGCCATCACCGTATCATAGGGTAATGACGCTCAGGGACGCTTTTTTCAAAGGTGAACTTTTTTCTACAGACGTACCGGAGTCTGAAGGTCAACTTTATCCAGATAAAAAACGGAGAGTAATGGAGCTTGTTCCTGAAGGCGGTGACTGGAGAGATCTACCAATTGAGGAACAAAAGGCTTATATGGGTGGCAGTTTTTATTTAGGAGGAGGAAAGACGGGCATGGCGCGACGTTTGTCAATGGATGAGCCTTCACTTACTTTAGTTTGCTCCCCTGCCCAAAAGCAAACCGAAAGATGCCATCCTATAGAGACACGCCCGCTGAATATCAGGGAATATGCGCGAATACAGACATTCCCCGATAATTGGAAATTCATGGGAAAAATGTCGGATCAATATAAACAGATTGGAAATGCAGTGCCGGTAAATCTGGCTTATGCTATCGGGCGTGCTGTCATAAGGCTGATGAATGACATTGATGACCTTTCCCCCGAAAATGTGGATGTTGCCGAAGTTGATAGGTTGGCGAAATCAATGCTGCCCTCACGACCTCTGCAACTTGATCTGTTCACTTTGCTGGAACAGTATAAGGATGGTGTTCTCGCTGAGCCTGAAAAAACTTATAAATCAAATTGGAAAAACTTACTTGTTTCTTTGGTTTCAGATAAATTAAATGATGAGTTTGATGAGAGAAAAGGGGTGGCTTATTATACAGGAAGCAAATTCCCGTCAACTATCTCTCTTCAGAAACTTCAGCTATTTATCCCGTATATTAAAGGTAAAGGTATTCGAGATTTATACAGAATAACAAGAATAAGAGTGGCATCAAAGCGTGAAGTAGATGCAAAAGCGAAAAAAAGCGACTATCGGATTTTCTTCGAACTTAAATTCATTCGTAGTATTTTCGATGAATATAAATCTGTAAACCTCGATATTTGGAGAACATATAGATACACATCATTAGAGAACATATTGGATAGTGAACAATAAATGAAGGTGGGTTCCGTAAATTGCCCGGGTGGGGCTGGCGGCGATGCCGGATAGTTGCCCGATCAGACCGAAATGAAGGAACTCATTATTGGTGCTTACTGAATGCCCGCCATTGATTTCTGAATTATAGGGCGAACTCGTCAATCACGCCGAGGCGGATCAGCGCGCGGGCGATGCCGTGGTCGTCTACGGAATCGGTTACGTAGTCAGCAGCGGCAATCAGTTCGGCATTGGCGTTGCCCATCGCCACTCCGATTCCCGCCGCCCGGATAATCGACAGGTCGTTGCCCCCGTCTCCGAAGGCGATTGTGCGCGAGAGTTCCAGCCCCATGGTCTCCGCCATCGTGCGCAAGCCCTCACCTTTGTTGGCGCGAGCGGCCGTGATGTCGGTAAATTCAGGGTGCCACCGGCCGGAAATCGATCCGGGCATACGTGCCATGATTTCCTGCTCGACATCGGAAGAGGTGAATAGTGACAGTTGCATAATCGGTTCGGCGGCGAGCAGATCGGCGACCGAACGCGTGAAGTTGATTTTGGTCACGTTCAAGTCGCGCACAAAGATCCGCTCCACGATGGGCTGACAGTTGAGCACGGCTGAATCTGTTTGTCCCACGACGATGCAGGCCAACTGGCGGCGGTTGATTTCTTCGATGGCGGCTCGGATATCCGGCTCGGGTATGGGATGGCAGCAGATAACCCGCTCACCTACATAGCAGTATCCGCCGTTAATGGTAATATAACCATCAATGAGCGGTTCAATGGATGCGATGTTGTCGATAATGCTTCGGGGGCGCCCCGTGGCGATAAACACTCCCGCTCCCGCTTGCTTGGCGCGTCGCAGCGCCTCAATGGTTGAGGCCGGGATGGTGTGGGTTTTGAAACTCACCAACGTACCGTCGATGTCGAAAAACAAAGCGTGTGTGTAAGGATTCATATATTGTCGTATTGTGACAAGTCTGTCGTGTTTGTGTGTATACTGAACTCGCAACCGCAATAGCGTTGGTTGTAGAAGTTGAATTGTCTCAGCAACTCGGAGCGGCGTTGTTGCAGTCCGCCGCGTCGCCAGTTTTGCGGCCAGAAGGTGGTTTGATGGTTTACGGCTTGCTGTGCGGCCTCTCCGGCGGCGTTGATTTGGTTGATATCTTTCCAGCGCGAGGAGGCGAGGGTGGTAGCGAAATGGCTCATTCCCAGTTGTAGGGCCTGCCTGGCCGTGGCGGTGAGGCGCAGCGTGAAGCAGCGTGAGCAGCGCGCGCCGCGCTCGGGCTCATGTTCCAGACCGGCCACGTAGGCAAGCCATTGTTCGTGGTTCCAGTCGCCGTCAATCCACGTCAGTCCGAGGGTTTCGCAGTGGCGTTTGCTCTCACGCTTGCGGATTTCGTATTCCTCCCGCGGGTAGATATTCGGATTGTAGTAGAATAGGGTGGGGCGCAGGTCGTGGGCCGTGAGCCACTCCACGATGGCGGCGGAGCACGGAGCGCAGCAGGCGTGCAACAAGAGCCCTGTCAGCCCATCGGGCACGATGATGGCGGATGTGAGTTTACTCATGCTCAAGTTCACATTCGGTAAAGCCCATTTCAGCGGCCACTTCGGCGTTGAATGTCCGGTAGACCACCTCTCCGGTGGCGCATGTGTTGCCGTCGGCATCGTTTACTGTGGCCGAGATGTTTACGAACTGCCGGCGTTGCCCCGTGATTCGGGCGCGCACGGTGAGCGGGCCGGCGTTGGTGGCAATCGGGCGTGCAAAGCGCATTTCGAGGCGTGCGGTTACGCCGGTGGTTTGCAATTTGCGTGTAACCACCCATCCGGCAACCTCGTCGACCAGAGTCGATGTGATGCCGCCGTGCAGCGTGTTAAGCCAACCCTGAAAGTTGGCGCCGGGTTGCCATGTGGCGACAACATCGTCCCCGTCTTCGTAGAAGTGGAGGTGCAGTCCGATGGGGTTGTCGGGCGAGCAGCCAAAGCAGTTGTACCCGTCTTTATGGGTCCAAGGGTTTTTAATCTTATCCATAAACTGCAAAGTTACAAAACTTTTCTCAGTATGCGGCCTGTTCCGGTTGATTTTCTCGAAAACTGTGCGCGGAAGTATTTTCGGAAAAGATGGGTCGGGAATCGGAATATTTGAGTAATTTTGCGCTCTGTCATGCCTTACATGTTGTCGATATGATTAAAGCGTGACTTTAACTTTAAGTTGGTAAAATATTTATAAATACTTAAATAATATGAATCCTATTCTGCTTGTTTTGCCGATTCTGTCGCTGCTGATGTTTGACCTTGGTTTGACCTTGCGTTTGAGCGATTTCGGTCGATTGGCTCGCCGGCCGCTTCCTGTGGCGGTGGGTTTGGCGGGTCAGTTGGTGGTGCTTCCGGCGCTGGCGTTCTTGCTGGCGTGGGCTTTCCGGCTGCCGCCGTTGATGTCGGTGGGGCTGATATTGGTGGCATGTTGTCCGGGCGGGAGTTCGAGCAATGTGTTTTCGAAGTTGGCCGGTGGCGATGTGGCGCTGTCTGTGACGCTGACGGCGTTGAGCAGTGTGATCACCCTGTTCACCGTGCCAATGGTGCTCTCGTGGGGTGTGGCGATGGCGGGCGCTACCGGACAAGAGATTCATCTGCCGGTTGGCAATCTGCTTGTGCAGAACATTGTGTTGATGGCCTTGCCGATCGGCTTGGGTGTGGTCGTGAAGCGGCTTTGGCCGCGTGTTGCGGAGCGTGTCGACGGCGTGTTGTCGCGCTTGGCGTTTCCGGCGCTGATGTTCTTGGCCGGTATTTTCTTTGTTCAGCATTGGCAGACGATAGTTGCCACGATTGGACAACTCGGTGCGACGGTGTTGGCCTTGATATTGCTTGCCACGGGTGCGGCATGGTTGCTGTCACGCTTGGCGGGCACCGGTGAGGCCGTTCGGCGGACGATTGTGATTGAAGTCGGAATGCAGAATGCGGCTCAGGCGATTGCGATAGCGAGCAGTCCGTTTGTGTTCAACGACGACCGGATGGCGATTCCCGCGATAATCTACGCCTTGCTGATGAATGTGGTCTTGCTTGTTTATGTCTGGCTGATTCGCCGCAATAGAGGGGCATACTCTATGACGGCCGATTAAAGCGGAGATAACGGGCACACACCCTCCGACCTCGGGCGGTTGGGACTGTATTGCAGGTGTCAGGTTGTGGCGGTTCGGCCATTTTTCTTTGAGTAAATGAGGTCGGATTCGAATAATTCTTTGTACATTTGCAGCCATTGAGCGACACACAGCGTTATGGCTGAAACTCAAAAACGACATAAAAGCCTGAAGATCGCAGGTTGGATCATAGGCGTGCTGCTGCTTTTGGTGGTGGCGCTGCCATTGTCGTTATATATCCCATGGGTGCAAAATGTGGTTAAGGACTACGTGTGCCGTTACGCGTCGGAAAAGATCGGCATGGACATTTCGATAGGCCGCGTGCTGGTGAAGTTTCCCCTCGATGTGAGCCTCGATGACCTGCTCGTGGTCGACAAGGGCGACACCCTCGTACAGGCCGGTAACTTCACTGCTTCTGTCGCCTTTAAACCCCTGCTCGAGAAGCGGGTGGAAATCGACGAGGCCACGCTCGAGCGCGGCCGGTACGGAATGACCACCGACGACGGCTCGATGCGCCTGCGTGTGGACGCGGACAACACCACGGTGACCGGAATCAACGTTGACCTGACCAATAACGCGGTGAAACTCGACGACGTGGGTCTCCGCGGTGGAAAGGTCGACCTGTCGTACCTGCCCTACAAAGCCGTTTCAGATTCCGACACCACGCGCTCAGAGCCGTGGCGCGTGCAGGCGCGCCGCATCACGCTCGATAATGTGGACTACCGCATGGATATGTTGCCAACGATTGACAACATGACCGCACACATCGGCCATGCCGAATTGTATAACGGAAAAGTCGACACGGGTCTGCAAACCGTCGACGTGGGGCGTTTGAGTATCGACAGCGCTGACGTGGCCTACATTTACCCGCCCCAAAAATGGGCCGAGCAGTTCGGGCGCGACCACCCGTCGGTCGACACCATTCCCAAACCGCCCTCGCCAACCGATTCCATTCCGTGGACTGTACGTGCCGACACGCTCCAACTCCATAACGGCAACGTCACCTATGCCTTGCGCGAGCGCCAACCTGCCCGCGGACTTGACACCGACCATATCGCGCTGAGCGACATTAACTTTCAGGTGAAAGACTTCTACAACCGCGGTACCGACGTTGTGGCAACGCTCGACAGTCTGTCGGCCCGCGAGCGGAGCGGACTTGAGGTGCGCCAGGGCAGCGGAAAGGTGCGCATGGACGACCTCGGTATCACCCTGAATGATATGCACGTAGCCACATCGATGAGCGACCTCCGCCTTGACGGCTACATCGACCAAGCCATGCTCGAAGGGCGACCCGAGGGAAAAATGAGCGTCACCACCGACAGCCGGATCGCCGTGCAGGAAATCGCCATGGCCATGCCGTCGCTGGCCGAGACACTGAAAGACATTCCGCAATCAAGCCCCATAGCCATCAAGGGAAAAATGGCGGGAAACACCAACCAAGTCGACCTCCAATCGCTTACGCTCGAGATGCCGCGTTACGCCCGCGCCACCGTCTCAGGCCGGGTAACCAATCCGACCGACCCCGGCCGCCTTGCCGGTGACCTTAAGGTCGATGCCCGATTCGATAACATCAACTGGGTGAAACCCACGCTGTTAGATAAAGCAACGGCTGCCGACGTCAACCTCCCGCCGATGGATCTCAAGGGTGACATCCACTTTGCCGGAAACGACATCAGCGGCGACGCCGTGATGCATACCGGGGGCGGAACTCTTGTCGGACGCGGGTCGTTCAACAGCAACTCGCAGCGCTACAACGTTGACGCGAACTTCACCGACTTCCCCGTGCGGGCCATCCTGCCACGCTCCGGCGCGGACAACCTTACCGCCCACATCCGAGCAAAAGGCAACGGATTCGACTTCCTGAAACCATCAACCAATGTCAACGCCGAAGTCGACCTCGCACATCTGAACTACAACAACGCCCTGTACCGCAACCTCCGGGCGCACGTCAACCTCAACGGCGGCGCACTCGACGCGCACCTCGGGTCGGCAAACCCCAACTGCGACCTTGACCTCGACCTCAGCGGAAACATCTCCGGACGGCATTACCAGATCCAGGCCGACGGACGGATCAACGACCTCGACCTCCAGGCGCTCGGAATCGTTAAAGAAACCTGCCGGGGCAAGGGACTTATTTCCGGAACAGCCGACATCAACCTCGACACCAAAGAATACATCGCCGACATCGACCTCGACGACCTTACGTGGAACTACGACGGAAACACCATCGTGGCCGAGCATTCCGGAGCCACACTCAACGCCGACGCCAACCACGTGGCCGCGACTTTCGACAACGAAGACAACCACATCGACTTCACAGCCCCATGCTCGGTGGATTCCCTCATTGACCGATTCACACGCGTGGGCGACATCGCGCTCGAGCAGATACGCAAACGCTCGCTCAACATCGACACCCTACAGCACACCCTGCCCGAGTTCAATATGAACATCGAAATGGGCAAAGACGGAATCGTGCAGCGCTACCTGCAGAACCACGACATCGACTTCCGAAGCATTCAAGCCAAAGTGCGCAACGACAGCAACGTGTACATCGACGCCACGGCACACGGCATCACTTACGGAACCACCAACATCGACACGCTCACCCTTCAAGCCACAGAGTATAAAGAATACCTCGCCTTCCGCGCCCACATGGGCAACCGGCGCGGCACCTGGGACGACATGGCCCAAGTGACCATCGAAGGCGGAGCGATAGGCTCAACCGTCGACTTCCTCGCAACACAGCAGAACATCAAAGGACAAACCGGATACCGCCTCGGTATGAACGCCACCCTGACCGACACTGTCATCAACACTCGGCTGTTCCCCGAGAACCCCATCATCGGTTACCGCGAGTGGAGCATGAACAAAGACAACTTCCTCGTGTTCAACCCCCGCACGCGTATGATCGACGCCGACCTGCACCTCACCGGAGGAGACTCACAGATCGCGCTGACCACCAAACGCGCCCCCGGAGCCGGCAACGAAACCCTCACCCTCGACGTCAGCAACCTCAAAATCGAGGAATGGACGCAGTTCCTCCCATCTTTGCCCCCCATGACAGGAACACTCAACGCCGACCTCGACATCGACTTCGACGGAAAAAACGTGGAAGGAAAAGCGCTGATGGGCATTCAAAACTTCACCTACGACGGGCAGCGGCAAGGCAATGTAGACCTCAACGCCCACTACTACGTTGACCCCGAGACGTCTTCTACCAACGTTAACGCCGACCTCCTGTTCGACGGAAACAAAGTGGCCATCGCATACGGCTCACTCAACGACTCAACCGCCACCAACCCGCTCAACCTCACCCTCGACCTCAACCGCTTCCCCCTCCGCAAAGCCTCGCCATTTATCCCCGGACGAATGATCCGCCTCAACGGATACGCCAACGGAAACATTGCCGTGACCGGCTCCATCGAAAACCCGCGGATGACCGGATTCATCGTCGGTGACTCGGCCCACATCACCCTGCCCCGATACGGAGCGACACTCGCCATGGCCGACGACACCATCCGCATTACCGACAATTTGCTCCGGCTTGACAACTATCGCCTCTACGGCGTGAACGAGAACCCTGTCAATGTGAACGGGACACTCAACATGCGCGACATCGCCAACCCCAGCATTGACCTGCGGCTGCGGGGCGAGAACGTGCAAATCATCGGAAGCGAACAGCGCGGATTCAGCGAAGCGTTCGGTAAAGGATTCGTCGACATCGACGCCACCGTCAAAAGCGCCGCCGGAAATATGAACATCAACGCCGACCTGCGCGTTCTGCCCACAACCAACGTCACCTACGTCATTAAAGACGAGACCGCGCTCACCACCGCGAAAATCGACGAGAATATGGTCACCTTCGTCGACCTCAAAGACTCGATAGGATTCAGCCCGACCCTGATTACTGCCGCCGCCACACAAGCAACCAACATCCGCGTCAACATCGACGTCGAAGACGGAACACACCTCAACGTCTACCTCAGCGAAGACGGAAAAGACCGCGTCACCACCACCGGCGCCGGACGGCTGAAATACACCATCGACTTCGCCGGAAAAGACAACCTGTCGGGCGACTTCACCATCGAATCCGGTCAAGTGCGCTACACCCCGCCGCTGATGGCGCAGAAAGAATTCGACATCAACTCCGGCAGCTCAATCGTCTGGGCGGGCGATATGCTCAACCCAAGACTCAACCTTACCGGAACCAGCCGGATGAAAACCACCGTCACAGGCTCCGACCAGAAAAACCACCCCGCAGAGTTCCTGATCACAGCCGATGTCGGCGGCACACTCAAAAACATCGACCTGAAATTCGACATGACCGCTGAAGGCGACATGTCGATTCAGAACGAACTACAGTCAATGAGCGATGTGCAACGCTCTCAAGCCGCAATCAACCTCTTGCTCTACAACACGTACTCCGGCACCAACTCGGCCGGAAACGTCTCCGGCGTGACCGCCACATCAGCCCTGTTCTCCTTCCTGCAGTCGCAAATCAACTCATGGGCGGCAAAAGCCATCAAAGGCGTAGACCTCTCCTTCGGAATCAACCAGTACGAAGGCAGCCGTAAAGGCGGTATTGAAACCAGTTACAGTTACCGCCTCTCGAAAGCACTGTTCAACGACCGGTTCAAAATCGCCATCGGCGGAGAATACAGCACCGACGCCACGGCTGAGCAAAACTTCGCCCAAAACCTGATCAACGACATCTCCTTCGAGTATCTGCTCAACGACGCCGGCAACAAATACGTCCGTCTGTTCCGCCACACCGGATTCGAGAGCCTGCTCGAGGGTAAAGTCGTGCAGACCGGCGTCGGCTTTGTGATGAAACGCAAGGTGAGTTCACTGCGCAACCTGTTCGGCCGCTCCCCGAAGGCCGCCGTGCCCGACACCATGCCCGATTCCGCCGCCGTGCGCCGGGACCCCATTGTTATCGAAGCCGTCGAACCCGACACACTCCCCATCGACACACTGGACAATCACAGCAAGTGATACTCCATCGCATAGTTGATCGCTTGGGCAATATTCGACACGCCGAGTTTATTGAACACACTTAACCTCGCTTTCTTTATCGAGTTCCGCAAATCGTGACACGGGGACGGTTCTTTTGTCACGTTTTTCCTCGAAGGTGGACAACAAAACTCTGCCGGTGTGGGACAAAATCGTGACACGGGGACGGTTCTTTTGTCACGTTTTTCCTCGAAGACAGAAAGACATAACCCGATCCGGTGCGGGGCAGAAAGACATAAATCCGCCCCGATTCGTTTAATTCGTTCAATTCGTTGTTCCTTCAGCGTCAAATCCGTTCAATCTGTTGTTTAAGAC
>CACYCT010000118.1 GCA_902772965.1 uncultured Bacteroidales bacterium
AGAAACACGACATGCCCACATTCAATGCCATCCGAGCTCTGTTCTGACTGCGCAATGGCGCGGCATGACTATCGGTGAACAGTTACTTTTGGATTCGCAGGTGGAACTTGCGAGTACGGAACAACTCGGGCATCAGAAGTTCAGGTAGAAGTCGCGTGTGAGTTTGATATACTCTTGGGTATAGTTGTTGTTGAGGTCGTGGATGTGTAAGTGGTCGGTTTGGATGATGGAGGCTGGGGTGGGGGAGAATTGCAGCAAAACGCGTTTGGGCGGTGAAGTGGGTAGGGTGAAGACGGTTGTGGCCCGGTGGAGGAACAGGGCGGATTGTTCCGCGCGTGCGATTGCTTCCAGTCTCACCTGATTTGGAAGAACGACGGCAAGTTGCCCTTGCTGTTGCAGTAACCTGCTTGCTGAGGCGAAGAGTTGGGGCAGGGTGAGCGTGTCGGTGTGTCGTGCCTGGTGTCGTGCTTGTCCGTGAGCGGGCAGGGCGTTTGTGAAGAATGGCGGATTGGCGACGATGAGGTCGTATGGCGGAGCGGAGAAAGTGTTGATGTCGGCTGTTTGCGCCGTGAGCCGGTTCGCCCATGGTGAGGCTTTGAAGTTGGCCTGAGCCTGCCTGACGGCATCAGGGTCAATGTCGATGGCATCGATGATTGCGTCAGGATTACGCTGGGCGAGCATAAGCGCGATCAGCCCCGAGCCTGTGCCGATGTCGAGGATGCGTTGCCCGTGGGGTGATGTCCACGCTCCGAGCAGGACTCCGTCGGTTCCCACTTTCATGGCCGCGCCGGAGTCGCATATGGTGAATTGTTTAAATGTGAACGACATTTGGTTTTTGTTGATGTCATGAAGGAGAACGATCGGGTTAGGGGGATTTTCACACGTTATGGCAAAATTACATCAATCAGCCCGAATGACAAAATTTTTTTACCTGTTGAGTGCCCGGATAATAAATAGCGGAATACTTTGTGACAATCCGCTTTAAATCCGCTTTGAAGTTAAAAATTTTGCGGAGTAAAAATGTTTGTTTATATTTGCGGTCGGAAAATGAATGTTTTCCATCTGATAACTCAAATAACTAACTCCTTTTAATAACTTAAAACCATAACGCATGAAAAAAGTCTTACTACTTCTTGCCTTGTGCGCCTCGTTCACGATGGTGGCGCAAGAGACAATGCCTGTAAGAGGTATTTTTGCCACTAAACTGGCTGTTGTTTTTGATGGTGAGAACAACACTTTCACCTTCATGTTCCACTCCAACATGGACGCCACCGAAGGCTCGCTTGTGTTCTACGATGAGAACACCGGTGATTTTGTTGGCGCGCTCGAACTGAATGACGTCAAAGAAGGTCCCAACGTGTTCAGTTTCCCTACCGCTGAAATCCCCGGTCAGTACGAGCAAAGGATGAACTGGGGTGTCACCCTCGGTGCTGACCCCGTCACAGAGTTCGCTCTGGTTGACGAACCCTACAACAACAACTTCACCTACACGTTCAACACCGTTGACAACAATCCCGAGAGCGATTTCTTCGGCCGTATCTATGTCGGCCACCGTCCCGGAACGGCTGATGCCAACAACGGTTTGTGGATGTTCGAGCCCGACTTCGTGAGCATTAACGAAGAGGTGATTAAGACCCGCAGCGACGGTCTCGGCTTCCGCAGCAACTTCCGTCTTGCCATCGACAGCGAAGGTAAAGTGTATATGCCCGACTGGGGCGACCCGACCTCGGGTGTGTATGTGTTCGACCCCGCCAACCAGAGTGACGGCTTCAAGGAGTTCTTCCGCAACGACGACGGCAGCTCGCTTACCCGCAACAGTGACGGCTTGCTCACCAACGCCGCAGGCGAAGCCGTGGCAGGCTCCTCGCCCGGTGTTGCCATCTCAGGTATGGGTGCCGACACCAAACTATATGTCTACAACGAAGACGTAAAGGTCAACGCCAGCGGAAACAACGTGAGTGTGTACAACATCGGTGACACCGAATCCATCATGGATCACTGGAACCAACCCGCCTCGCAAATTTTCGCCATCGGCCCCTGGCAAGCCAATGGAAACGGAAACATCGTTCCCGATGAGGCTCATAACGGAATTTGGGTGTCGCAAGTTCGCGCGAAAAACCAGAACAACACCGGCGTACCTTCGCTGATCTTCGTCAACAATGAGGGAAATGTCGTTTACAACTCCGGTAACCAATCCGACATTCTGAACGGCTCGCAGGGCGCAGGCTTCGCCATCACCCGTGACGGACAGCAAATCGCCATATCCGACGGCGATTCAAACATCAGTTTCTATGACATTACATGGAACGAAGGCGTCCCCTCGCTCACGTTCAGCAAACAGTTCGCTCCCACCGCCGGTATCGCCCAAAGCAACGGCCGCATTCTGCAAATGAACTTCGACTATGGCGGCAATCTTATCCTCAGCGGCGCGAAAGTGGGTCTCTTCTCAGTTCCCACTGAGAAGAACCAAAACTACGTTCCTGCCAAGAAAGACCAAGTGGTTAAAAAGAATGACATCCACGACGGTGTAACCACCATCACGGCCAAGACCAAGAGCGGTGTGCGCTATAACCTGATGGGGCAACCCGTTGACGAGAACTACAAAGGCATCGTTATCCAAGACGGCAAGAAATTCATTCAGAAATAATTTCTCCAGTCGGTAAGGAGTGTTCTATAAATTGCCCGATTCGTGTTGGAGACTGATGTTGAGCAGATTGTGATTCGGTTTTTCGACATAGTAGCGGGCTACAGGTCAAGTTGAAGCGTAAGATGCCGACATAAGCCCCCCGACTGAAACATTAGACTTCATTTTAGGAATTTATAGAAACCACCGTATACATCAAGCCCGCCGGAATCGTATCCGGCGGGCTGTTTTATGGCCTGTTACTGATTTTGGCTGCAATCCAAGCGAGTTGTTCAGGAGTGACTGAGGTGTAGGGAAACGATAAAAACGCCTCTGGCTCATCTCGGTAAATGAGTAGCAGGTGGTCGTTATACCGGAGCAGGGCGTTGAACTGTGTCCACCGGATTTCCTTATCGGTACGCCGCGGATCGGTGAAATGGAGGCTTACACCTGTGTCGGTGAAGGTGATGTCTTTTTCGGCGATGGCCCATTGCGCGCGAGGCGAGAGGGCACGACTGAAGTAAACCAACGGCAACGCGAAGATTATGGCTGCTATTGCCAAGATTGTTGTGGCCAACGCCCATTTGATGCCCCATACCACAGCCACGACACCGCACATTGCCACAGGCAGGCCGAGCCACACCCCTTTGTTGGCGGCGAGGCGACGGAGCATAATCCTGTTGTAAGTCGAGGCCGGAAGGCTCACGCCGGGGATTGATGTCGTGTTGGTGCTCATTGAGTAAAAAAAGACAGGCCGAATGACCTGTCTTCGTGAGTAGGAACGATCGGGGTCGAACCGATGACCTCCGCAATGTGACTGCGGCGCTCTAAACCAACTGGGCTACGCTCCTATCTCAATTGC
>CACYCT010000119.1 GCA_902772965.1 uncultured Bacteroidales bacterium
GATGAAATCGAAATGGAGGTCGGTCGACGATTCGTAGTCGGAAGAGACTTTCTCAACGAGTTCAAAGTGCTGATAGTCTTTGCACGTGGTCCACGAGCCTCCCCATTCGAATCCGGCTTCAAGGAAAAGGCGGTGGCAGAGGTCGTTTTCCTCGATTTTGTAGGGGAACGAGCGGCTGCGGTCGCAGTATTCTGTGGCTGTTGCGGGCTGGACGAAGCGTGTGCCGTCGTCACGGTCTTTATAATATGGATTGTAGAGGGTGTTGATGTCGACTGCCAAACCGCGTGCGTGTTTCGACAGATTCGCTGAGCCGGCAATGTTGCGGTAGCAGAAGCTTGATGAGTTATTGTCGCGCATCTGCATTTCGTCGTCGGCGTTGTAAACGTCGGGAAGCACCATACGCTCAATGGGATACTTGGCATCGTAGAGTTTGCGGAATATTTCCACCACGACGTTTGCGATTTGCCGGTTGACAATCATCTCGCCGATGTGACTTTTCCCGTCGTAGTCTTGGTGAAGGACGCGAATGTGTCGCAAGTCGTCACGCTGAATGTAGGGGTTGTCAACGTAAGTCTTGCCTTGCATGTTTTGCCAGATGTTTTCGGGAATGGGTTCGGCGATAAAGCATTTGTCGAGTCCGCCATAGGCTGCGATAGCCTCGTCACCGACGGTTTCGCCGGCTTTCCATTGGCGCAAGGCCTCGACTTCTTCGGCCACTGCCGGATTTGTTGTTCCGTTATCATCGGAACATGATGTGAAAAGACCGATACTACCTGCGAGTGCGAGGCAGAGCATGAAGTGTGTGAGAAGTTTTTTCATATTTTTGGGTTTTAGATATTTACTCGGATTGTAACACCTGCGCTTATTCCGTTGGCTCGTTGCACGAAGGCGTGTCCGATGCTGACGAAGTAGAATGTGTTGTACCGCGTCTCGGTAAGGTTCTGCCCCCAGAGTTGGAAGGAGTACTTGGGTGTGCTCACGGTTATCGATGCTCCGAGGAGGGCGTAGAAGCGCTGCATGGCGGTGTTGTCCTCGTTCCAGTAGATGGGTCCGGCGGCGCGGACGTTGACTTCGAGGTAGAGGTGGGTCGGGTACTGATTTACGGTGAAGTCCTGCAGTATCTGTCCGAACAGCGTGTGGCGGGGGGCGTAGGGTACGATCCGGTTCCGGTAGTCGGCGCGGTTGTCGTTGTACTCCACGAAGCGCGCGTCCACGAAGCCGTAACTCGTGTTGAGCGTGGCGCCGCTCCACGGATGGGCTGTCAGGTCGAGTTCCACGCCGGCGCTTCGTGTGTGTCCTGCGTTGGCCATGACGCGTCCGGTGGTGGTTCCGTCGGGGAAGATGGTGAGTTGCCGGTCGCGTGTGTCCATCAGGAATGCGGCGGGGTTGATTTTGAGGCGGTTGTCGAACAGGTTGAGGTGTGCGCCAAGTTCGAAGTTCCACGCGCGCTCGGGACGGTAGCCCACGATTCTGTCCACATCATAGCGGACGCCGATTCCCATGGTGTTCATCAGCCGTTGCTGCAGCACGTCGGAGAACATCTGCGTGTTGAATCCGCCGGACTTTCCGCCGCGCGAGATAATGGCGTAGAGCGTGTTGCGGTCGGTGATGTTATAGGTGACCGAGAGTTTGGGCAGCACTTGGAAGAAGTCTTTGTGCAGCGTTCCGGAGTCGTTGATGTTGATGTTCTCGTGCGCGAGGGGCGCTCCACCGGCGTGCATGTTCAGGGTAGTGTATCCGGTGTGTGTCTCGGAGTGGTAGTGCAGGGTGGCGCGCTCATAGTCGATCCGGAGCGCGGCTTCGAAGTTGAACCGCTTCCATTGATAGTTGGCCCGGGCGTATGCGGCGGTGCCGAATGTGGGCATGCGGAACCGGCTGCCGAGCAGGAACTGCCGCGTGTCCCACACGACGGGGTAATTGGGTGTGGCGCTGTTGACGTGGTTCTCGATAAGTTCCCGGATTCCTGTGTCTTTAAACGTCACGGGGGCGTCCATGTTGGCGTGCCGGTAGAAGGCGAACACGCCGGCGTTCCATTGCAATGGTTTGTCTGAAATGGGTTTGAGCACGATTTCCCCGGTCACGGCGTGTTCGCGCCGCGCTTGGGTGAGTGTGAAGTACGGCTCGGCGGTAAAGTCCTGGTCGAGTGTCATGTTGTCGTTCAGGTACTGGTACGACGTGAAGGCAGTCAGTCGCAGCCTGTCGGTGGTGTAACTGAGTGTGAGCCCCTCGAGCAGTGATGTGCGGCGGTAGAAGCAGGTGTCGTTATAGGCCACCTGCCCTGTCTGTGCGGAGGCGTAGGGGTATCCGTTTTGCCGCGTGTGTCCGACGGAGAGTGTGTTGGATATTTGCCATTGCCTGTCGGGCCGCCATTCGAGTCGGAGTCGGGTGTTGAATTGACGCTCGTTTCCGATTCTGTTTCCTGTGTGGGTGTTGTGGTGATGTCCTTTTTTATAGTCGTACGCGGCTGTGACTGCGAGGCCGAGGTTGTGTCGGATTCGGGCATAGTGTGATGCTCCGAGCCGGTGTGAGCCGTCAAAGGCGCCGCGCCCTATCACGCGCGTGCCTGTGTAGTTGAACGGCGAGAGGGTGTAGATGTTTACCACGCCGCCCATGGTGTTGCGTCCGAACAGTGTGCTCTGTGGCCCGCGGAGCACTTCCACGCGGCTGATGTCGGGGATGTTGAAGTCGTAGTTCTCCTTAGTCAGGATGGGAATGTTGTCGATGTTGAGCCCCACGGCAGGCTGGTCGATACGGGTGCCGATGCCTCGGATGTATATGGTTGAGGTCATGGCGCTGCCGTAGTTTGGCAGGTGTAGGTTCGGCACGAGTGAGGCGGCTGTTTTCACGCCTGTGACGTCGTTCCGCTCGGCATCGGTCCGGTTGATGGTCGTGGCCGAGACGGGCATACGGTCCAGGTCTCCGCCTTGCTTGACGGCGGTGACGGTAACCTGCTCAAGTTGCAGCGTGTCGGGCGATTGTCCCCGGGCGGGGGCGGCCGCGGCGAGCAGAGAAGCCAATATGAAGGCGCATTTTTTCACGGCTGCAAAAATAGTGTGTTTTCCTGGGTTGTGCAATCACTACAATTAGTGAAATAATGATGATGGACGGGTCGAGCCGGTATTGTCCGGTTCGACCCGTCGGATAGTGCGTTTGAGGGCGTGAATCAGCTTGCTGCCACGTCTTCGAGGATTTTGCGGATTTCCTGGGGTTGCAGGCGTCCGTAAACCTGCTCGCCGATCATCACCACGGGTGCGAGTCCGCACGCGCCTACGCAGCGCAGGCAGTCGAGCGAGAACTTGCCGTCGGGCGTGGTTTCGCCCACTTCGATGTTGAGGATTCGCTTGATTTCCTCGAGCAGCGGTTCAGAGCCGCGCACGTAGCAGGCGGTTCCGAGGCACACCGAGATGGGGTGTTTGCCTTTGGGGGTCATGGTGAAGAAGGAGTAGAACGTCACCACGCCGTAAACTTTCGAGGCGGGGATGCCGAGTTTGCGTGCGATGATGCGTTGCATCTCTTCGGGGAGGTATCCGTGGAGCGATTGTGCCTCGTGGAGGATGTTGATCAGCTCACCGGGTTTATTGCCGTGCTTGTCGCAGATGGCTTCGATTTGCTCCACGACGTTACATTGCAGTTTGATTTCTTTTGCCATATCTTATAATGTGTATTGACGTGTTAGTGAATCGACTTGTCGTGGTAGTGCGTGTGGAGCAGGTGGTGCGACTTCTCGCCGAGCGGTTTGCCGAGGAACTCGTCGTAGAGGCGCTTGATGTCGGGGTTTTCGTGGCTCTTGCGGATGGGTTTGCCCTCGTCTTCGGCGTAAACGGCGTTGAAGCGTGCCTGCAGGATGTCGATGTTGCCGTGGTGGTAGGGTTGTCCGGCGCCGCCGATACAGCCGCCTGGGCAGGCCATCACTTCCACTACGTGGTAGTTCAACTCGCCGCGGCGCAGTTTGTCCATCAGGATGCGGGCGTTGCTCAGCGTGTGGGCTACGCACACTTTGAGTTCGAATCCGTTGAGGTCGATGGTGGCTTCGCGGATACCGTCGAGGCCGCGCACTTGCTCGAAGTTTATTCGGGGCAGTGTCTTGCCGGTGTAGACTTCATAGACGGTACGCAATGCCGCTTCCATCACGCCGCCGGTGACGCCGAAGATGGCGCCTGCGCCGGAACTTTCGCCGAGCGGGCTGTCGAAGTCGCCGTCGGGCAGGTTGGGGAAGTTGATGTTGGCGCGTTTGATCAGGCGTGCCAGCTCGCGTGTCGAGATGGAGTAGTCCACGTCGGGGTTGCCGTCAACTTTGAACTCTTCGCGTCCGCACTCGTATTTCTTGGCCAGACAGGGCATGATGGAGACCACCACGAGTTTCTCGCGGGGGATGCCCATCTTCTCTGCCCAGTAGGTTTTGGCGATGGCACCGAACATCTGCGCGGGCGATTTGGCTGTCGAGGGGTAGTCGAGCAGGTCGGGGAACTCGTGTTCGTAGAAGTTCACCCAAGCCGGGCAGCAGGATGTGGTGATGGGGAGTTTGACGGTTTTGTCTCCGCCGAGGAACTTCTGGAGCCGGTCGAGTATCTCGGCGCCTTCTTCCATGATGGTGAGGTCGGCGGCGAAGTCGGTGTCGAACACGTAGTCGAATCCGAGGTCGCGCAGGGCGGTGGCGAGTTTTCCGGTGACGATGGTTCCGGGCGTCATGCCGAATTCCTCTCCGAGTGCGTAGCGCACGGCGGGGGCGGGTTGGGCGATGACCACCTTGTCGGGGTTGGTGATGTCGTCAAGGAGTTGGTCGGTGTAGTCGCGTTCTGTGAGCGCGCCGACGGGGCACACGGCCACACACTGTCCGCAGTAGGTGCAGTTGGTGTCGGTGAACATCTTGTCGAACGTGGGCGCGATGGTTGTGTCGAATCCGCGGCGGATTGCGCTGAGCACACCCACGGATTGCACGTTGTTGCAAATGCTTTCGCAGCGGCGGCAGTAGATGCACTTGTCCATGTTGCGCTTGATGGCGACTGTGAGTTCGTTTTTGCGCTGCGATTGTTCTCCACCGTTGAAGGGCATTTGGCGGATGTTGAGGCGCATCACGAGGCGTTGCAGTTCGCAGTCGGAGCATTTGGGGCAAGTGAGGCAATCGTTGGGGTGGTCGGAAAGGATGAGTTCGGCCACGGTTTTGCGCGCGCGGATCACGCGGGCGGAGTTGGTGTGGACAACCATTCCGGGTGTGCAGTTGGTGGCGCAGGCGGGCGCGAGGTTGCGACGGCCCTCGACTTCCACCACACACAGGCGGCACGAGGCGGGTTTGTTCTGCACGCAGGTGCCTTTGAGGTCGATGTGGCACAGGGTGGGGATATTGATTCCGATGGTGCGTGCGGCTTCGAGCAGGGTTGTTCCGGGGGCTACTTCAACCGCGTGTCGGTCGATGGTGAGTTGTATGGTTTTTGCTTGTTCCATTACTTAACTTGGGTTGAGAGGGGGGTTAGAACACTTGGATGGCGTCGAAGCGGCAGCGCGACTTGCACATACCGCAGCGGATACACTTGTAGGGGTTGATCACGTGAGGCTTGCGCACGTCGCCCATGATGGCGTCGGCCGGGCAGTTCTTCTTGCACAGGCCGCAGCCTTTACATTTCTCGGGAGTGACGGAGTAGGTGAGCAGGGCTTTGCACTGGCGCGAGCGGCAGTGGCGCTGCTTGATGTGCTCAACGTATTCGTCGCGGAAGTTGTTCAGCGTCGACAGCACAGGGTTGGGCGAGGTCTGGCCCAGACCGCACAGGGCGGTGTCCTTGATGGTGGTGCTCAGGGTTTCGAGCATCTCAAGGTCTTCCATGGTGCCGTTGCCTTCGGTGATGCGGGTCAGGATCTCGAGCAGGCGTTTGTTTCCGATACGGCAGGGGGTGCACTTGCCCCAGGACTCGTTCACGGTGAACTCGAGGTAGAACTTGGCCACCGACACCATGCAGTCGTCCTCGTCCATCACGATCATACCGCCCGAGCCCATCATCGAGCCGGCGGCGGTGAGGCTTTCGTAGTCGATGGGGATGTCGAGGTGTTTCTCGGTGAGGCAACCGCCCGAGGGGCCGCCGGTCTGCACGGCTTTGAATTTCTTGCCGCCTTTGACACCTTCGCCGATGTCGTAGATGATTTCGCGCAGGGTGGTTCCCATGGGCACCTCAATCAGTCCCACATTATTAATTTTACCTGCGAGGGCGAACACTTTGGTGCCTTTCGACTTCTCGGTTCCGATGGTGTTGAACCATTCGGGTCCGCGGGTGAGGATAATGGGCACGTTGGCAAGGGTTTCCACGTTGTTCACGTTGGTGGGGTAGCCCTCGAATCCGCTTTCGGCGGGGAAGGGGGGCTTCAGGGTGGGTTCGCCGCGTTTGCCTTCCATGGAGTGGATCAGGGCGGTTTCCTCACCGCAGACGAACGCGCCGGCGCCGTAGCGGATCTCGATGTCGAAGTCGAAGTCGGTTCCGAGAATGCCTTTTCCGAGCAGGCCGTAGTCGCGGGCTTGGGTGATGGCGATTCGCAGACGGTTCACGGCGAGAGGATACTCGGCGCGGATGTAAATTAAGCCGTTGTTGGCGCCGATACAGTAGGCGCAGATGGCCATGGCCTCAATCACCGAGTGGGGGTCGCCTTCCATGATCGAGCGGTCCATGAACGCGCCCGGGTCACCCTCGTCGGCGTTGCAGACCACAAATTTCTTCTCGGCCTGATACTGGCGCGCGAAACCCCACTTCATTCCCGTGGGGAAGCCGGCGCCGCCGCGGCCGCGCAGACCGGAGGCCTTGATTTTCTCGATCACCTCTTCGGGCGTGCTCTTGGTCAGAGCGTCGGCCAGGGCCTTGTAGCCGTCGCGGGCGATGTATTCGTCGATGTTTTCGGGGTCGATGAAGCCGCAGTTGCGCAGAGCGATACGCAGTTGCTTGCGGTAGAATTCCATATGCTTGCTGTCGCTCACGTGCTCCTTGGTTTTGGGGTCTTGATAGAGCAGACGCTCCACGCGCTTGCCGCCAATGACATGGCTGGTGACAATCTCGTCGGCGTCGTCGGGAGTGACTTGCACATAAAATGTGTTGTCAGGAATGACTTTCACGATGGGGCCCTTCTCGCAGAAACCGAAGCAGCCGGTGGTGATCACCTGCACTTTGTCGTAAATCCCGTGAGCCTCAATTGAGGCAATCAGATTCTCGACAATCTTATGGCTTTCCGAGGCCTTGCAACCTGTACCGCCGCAGCATAACAACTGCATATGGCTCAGGCCGCTGGCCAGGCTTTGGCATTGCTCGGACTCTCCCTCAACGCTCTGTTCACGCAGGGCAAGATCCGCTTGGGCGCGATGACGGATTCGCTCCAAATCCTCGATGTTCAGTGTCTTCACGTGTAATTGAAGTTAATTAGTTATGGTTGATAGTTTTCTTGTTTGCATTTTTGTGGGCATAAAATTACTGCCATTTTCCCGTTCCGACAAAATAAAACCGCCTTTTATGTTGTAAAACATATATTTTATGCCATTTACAAGACCTTTTTCTCTTCTTCCACTCAAACGCGAACCGGAAAATATACGTCTTGGGAATAATCATATCTGTAGGCTCGCTCTGTCATCGAGGCCGCCCACACCTCGCGGCTTGGCGTTGGCGGTAGACGCGCTCTGCCATAAAGGCCGCCTGCGACTGCGGACGCACACTGCCATATAGGGAGTCTGCGCCTCCGTCGTGACGTAGACGCTCTGTGCCATGAGGCCGCCTGCGTCTCCGGCGTAGCGTAGACGCGCTCTGCCATAAAGGCCGTCGGAGACGGCGGGCGGGCCGAAGGTCCGACTTTGTACGTAAGACCATGCGAGAGCCTCGAAGAGGGTCGCCGCTTGGTCAACGGTCACGCGCGTAAGCCGTGCCTCGAAGAGGAACTTTCACGGCAAATATATTGTTGAATTGTCAGACAAAATGAGTATCTTTGCCCTCCGTAATTCCATAATAATCTTTCTATGAGCGCTGTTTGTTCATTGTACCACATCGTTATCAACACTTTGCGAC
>CACYCT010000120.1 GCA_902772965.1 uncultured Bacteroidales bacterium
TGACGGCAAGGTTGATGTTTCCGACCTGAGCGCGGCCATTGACGCGGCTGTGGGCAGAGCCGAAAACGAGAAAGCCGACGTCAACGGTGACGGACGCGTCGACATCGCAGACGTGAACACCGTGGTCAACGTGATTCTGAACGCGAGATAATCTTCAAACGGATTTCCACACCTCACCCCGGCCGGAGAATACGCCAACCCTCCAGCCGGGGTGATTCTTATAGAACCCATCTTAACATCACCAAATTTAATAAAAAAAGTTAACAGATGCGGTGAGACTTAATTTTATTTAGTACTTTTGTGAATCAAAGTGGAGTTCTGAGTTCGGATACATGCCAACCGAATCGGAATCCGCTGAAAATCAATTAAGTAAACTACTTAACTAATTTACCTATCATACTTTATCCGATGAACAAAATTGTCAGTAAAGAGCAATTCTCGGCTAACGTGACAAAACTTGTGGTTGAAGCGCCACTGATTGCCAAGTCGCGTCGTGCCGGTCACTTCGTGATTGTTCGCTGCGGCGAGAAGGGTGAGCGCATTCCGCTGACCATCGCCGACAGCGACACCGTTAACGGCACCATAACCCTCGTGATTCAAGCCGTGGGCGAGAGCACCCGCAAGATTTGCGCGCTCAATCCGGGTGATTGTCTGACCGATGTGGTTGGACCGCTCGGCCAAGCGACACACATCGAGAACTACGGCACAGTGCTGTGCTGTGGCGGCGGTGTGGGTGTGGCGCCGCTGCTGCCCATCATCCGCGCGATGAAAGCCGCAGGTAACCGCGTGGTGAGCGTGCTCGCCGGACGATCGAAAGACCTGATTATCCTTGAGAAGGAAGTGCGCGAATCGAGCGACGACGTGATTATCATGACCGACGACGGCTCCTATGGACAAAAAGGACTCGTCACAGCCGGCGTGGAAGAAGTCATCAAACGCGAGAAAGTGGACTACTGCGTCACGATCGGTCCGGCAATCATGATGAAATTCGTGGCCAAACTGACCAAAGAATACAATGTGCCCACCGAGGCCTCGCTCAATGCCATCATGGTTGACGGCACGGGCATGTGCGGCGCATGCCGCGTGACCGTAGGCGGAAAAACGCGCTTCGTGTGTGTTGAAGGCCCTGAGTTTGACGCCCACCAAATCGATTTCGACGAACTGATGATGCGCCTCAAGGGAGCGCAATAACGTTTCACCACTTAAATCCGAACACTCTCATATGGAAACCAACGATATCAACGCTCAGCGCAACGAACAATGGCGCGCCGACCTGCGAGCCACAAAATCGCCCAAAGAGCGCACCGCCATTCCCCGCGTGGAAATGCCGCAACTCGACCCGCAATATCGCATCACCTGCAACGAGGAAGTGAACCAGGGCATCACGGCCGAGCAAGCCGTACTGGAAGCCTCGCGCTGCCTCGACTGCCCCAACCCGCAGTGTGTCACCGGTTGCCCCGTGAACATCAACATCCCCAAATTTATCAAAAACATTGAGCGCGGTGAGTTCGGCCTTGCCGCCGCCACGCTGAAGGAAACCAGTTCACTGCCCGCCGTGTGCGGCCGTGTGTGTCCGCAAGAGAAGCAGTGCGAAAGCCGCTGTATCCACCTCAAGATGAAACACCAACCCGTGGCCATCGGCTACCTTGAGCGCTTCGCCGCCGACTGGCAGCGCAACAGCGGACAAGCCGAAAAACCCGTCATGGCTCCCAAAAACGGCATCAAAGTGGCCGTTATCGGCAGCGGACCGAGCGGACTGTCGTTCGCCGGCGACATGGCCAAGCGCGGATATGACGTAACCGTGTTCGAAGCCCTCCACGAAATCGGCGGCGTGCTCAAATACGGAATCCCCGAGTTCCGTCTGCCCAACTCCATCGTCGACTTCGAAATCGACGGACTGCGCGAGATGGGTGTCACCTTTGTTAAGGACTGCCTCGTGGGAAAAACCATCACCTACGACGACCTCCACGAGATGGGATTCAAAGGCATTTTCGTGGGTTCCGGAGCCGGATTCCCGCGCTTTATGGACATTCCGGGCGAGAACCTCAACGGTGTGATGTCGAGCAACGAATACCTCACCCGAATCAACCTCATGGGTGCCGGTCACGGAGGCGAAACCCCCGTGCTCAACGGAAAAACCATCGCCGTCATCGGCGGCGGAAACACCGCAATGGACTCCACCCGCACCGCCAAACGCATGGGTGCCGAGCGTGTGATTCTCGTTTACCGCCGCAGTGAGGAGGAAATGCCCGCCCGCCTCGAGGAAGTGGGACACGCCAAAGAAGAGGGCATCGAGTTTATGACCCTGCACAACCCCATCGAGTATATCGGCGACGAAACCGGCCGCGTGCGCATGATGCGCGTTCAGCGCATGGAACTCGGAGAACCCGACGCTTCAGGCCGCCGCTCGCCCGTTCCCGTTGAAGGCGCGATCGAAGAGATTCCCGTCGACCTCGTGATTGTGGCCGTGGGTGTGTCGCCCAACCAACTCGTTCCCCGCTCTATCGAAGGCCTTGAAGTGAGCCGGCGCAACACCATCGTGGTCAACGAGGAAACCATGCAGTCGAGCGTGAGCGACCTCTACGCCGGCGGTGACATCGTGCGCGGAGGCGCGACGGTAATCCTCGCCATGGGCGACGGACGCCGCGCCGCACTGAATATGCACGCCCAACTCAGCGGCAACTGATCCACACCAACAACCCCTAATCACCATATGCGGAATTCGGGGTGCTCACCAACCTTGAATTCCGCATTTACTTAAAATCAAGAAACATGGCCCACTGGCTCGCAGCCGACAGTCCGCTCAACACCCTGCTCTCAACCGTCAACGACTGGTTATGGGCCTATGTGCTCATTGGCGCACTCGTCGCCTGCGGTTTCTACTTTACATGGCGCACCGGATTTGTACAATTCCGGATGCTGCCCGAAATGATTCGCCTGCTCGGCGACCGACCCGGGAAAAAAGGTGAGAAACATCGCCACATCTCCTCTTTCCAGGCCTTCTGCGTTTCGGTGGCGACACGCGTCGGAACAGGCAACCTCGCCGGCGTGGCCACAGCCATAGCCGTCGGCGGCCCCGGAGCCGTGTTCTGGATGTGGCTTATCGCACTCATCGGCGGAGCCACAGCCTTTGTCGAGTCCACCCTCGCGCAACTCTACAAGCGTCGCGCAGGAACCGCATACATCGGCGGACCGGCCTACTACATCCTTTACGGCCTGCGACGTCCGTGGATGGCAACTCTCTTCGCCGTGCTGATGACCGCTACCTTCGGACTGTCGTACAACTCCGTTCAAAGCAACACCATTTGCAGTGCCATGCAGCAAGCCTTCGGATGGAACCACAATGTTGTCGGAATGGCTCTCGTTGTCATCGCAATCGTGATAGCCTTCGGCGGCATACGACGTATCGCCCACGTGAGCAGTGTTATCGTGCCCTTCATGGCCATCGGCTACTTCCTGCTCTCCGTGGTGGTTATCGGAATGAACATCAGCCGCGTGCCCGAAGTTTTCAGCCTGATTATCGAAAACGCTTTCGGATTCGGCCAAGCCGCCGGAGGCGCCATTGGCGTAACGATAATGCAGGGCATCAAGCGAGGTCTGTTCAGCAACGAAGCCGGCGAAGGCTCTGCGCCCAATGCCGCCGCTACCGCCACCGTGACCCACCCCGTTAAGCAAGGGCTTATCCAGTCGCTCGGTGTGTTCACCGACACACTCCTCGTGTGCTCCTGCACAGCATTCATCATCTTACTGTCCGGACTTTACAACCACCCCGGGCTGAACGGAATCGTACTCACTCAAAGCGCCCTCAACACACATATAGGTCCCGTAGGGACAACATTTGTGGCCATCGCCATCTTCTTCTTCGCTTTCAGCAGTATCATCGGCAACTGCTACTACGGCGAGTCAAACATCCGGTTCATCACCGACAGCAAAATCGCCCTGAACGTGTTCCGGGTTTTCTCGGCGGGAGTGATGGTGATGCTCGGAGCGGTGTCAAGCCTCGAATTCGTATGGAACTTGGGCGACCTGAGCATGGCGTTGATAACCGCCTGCAACCTCGTCGCTATTGTCCAACTAAGCCCAAAGGTGTTCTTCCTTTGCAAGCACTATCGCGAACAAAAGCGGCAAGGCATCAAAGAACCAACCTTCACCGCCAACGAAATGCCCGACCTCGAACCCGACAGCGTGCAATGTTGGCAAGACAAAACAGAAACAAATTAAGCACCATCGAATGTTATGATTCTCTTCTTCAAAAAAGGCAGAAAAACGTATTACGCCGTTGACAGCACCGTCGAACTCAACGATAGTGACATAAATAAACTCTGTTGGCTCTTCGATGCCAAGCACGTTGAGGATGTCAACTCGGCAGGCCGCTTCATCGGTCCGCGCCGCGAGATGATTACCCCATGGAGTACAAATGCCGTTGAAATCACACAAACCATGGGAATCCGAGGTATCCGACGCATAGAAGAGTTCACACACACGCTCGACCGCGCTCCTGCAGTCGACCCGATGCTGCAACACATCTACCCTACCCTTGACCAAGACCTGTTCCGAATCGACATCGAACCGGAGCCGATTCGCGAAATCGATAGCGTGTCCGATTTCAACAGGGAGCAAGGTCTCGCCTTGAGCGAAGAAGAAATCAACTACCTCGAGCGCCTCGCCGCGCATCTCGGCCGACCTCTCACCGACAGCGAAGTTTTCGGATTCTCGCAAGTCAACAGCGAGCATTGCCGGCACAAGATCTTCAACGGAGCATTCATCATCGACGGAAAGCCAATGGAACGCAGTCTGTTCCAGATGATCAAATCCACATCGAAAACCAATCCTGGAAGCCTTGTCTCGGCCTACAAAGACAACGTGGCTTTCATCGCCGGACCCGAAATCGAGCAATTCGCACCCACACGCGCTGACATACCCTCTGACTTCGCCGTCACCAAAATACAATCCGTGCTCTCACTCAAAGCCGAAACCCACAATTTCCCCACCACCGTGGAACCGTTCAACGGCGCCGCAACCGGAACCGGAGGCGAAATACGCGACCGACTCGGAGGAGGATGCGCCAGTCTTCCTCTTGCGGGTACAGCCGTCTACATGACTTCCTACCCGCGAACCGAACCCGGAAGAGCATGGGAAAACGTAGCCCCCAAACCTCGCTCCTGGCGCTATCAGACACCCGAGCAAATCCTCATCAAAGCATCCAACGGAGCTTCCGACTTCGGTAACAAATTCGGACAACCGCTCGTGTGCGGATCTGTGCTCACCTTTGAATACGAAAGCCCTGAAGGCATCCTGATGGCATACGACAAGGTGATCATGCTCGCGGGCGGCGTGGGATACGCCAATCGGCGAGACGCCCTCAAGCGAACACCCGAACCCGGACAGAGCGTGGTCGTGATGGGTGGCGACAACTACCGAATCGGAATGGGCGGCGGTGCCGTCTCAAGCGTCAACACAGGAAATTACGACGACAGCATCGAGCTCAACGCCGTGCAACGCGCCAACCCCGAAATGCAGAAACGCGTCGCCAACGTTATCCGAGCCATGGCCGAAGCCCCAGAAAATCCCATCATCTCAATCCACGACCACGGAGCCGGAGGGCACCTCAACGCCCTGAGCGAACTCGTTGAGACCACCGGCGGACATATCGACATGGCGGCTCTACCCGTGGGTGACCCGACGCTCAGCGCCAAAGAAATCATCGGCAACGAATCGCAAGAGCGCATGGGGCTTATCACCGCTCCCGAGGACGTAGACCTCCTCCGGCGCGTGGCAGAGCGGGAGCGGGCTCCCTTCTACGTCGTTGGCCATACCTCCGACGACCACCGCTTCGTCTTCCAACAAGCCGATGGACAACGCCCCATCGACCTCGCTATGAGTGACATGTTCGGCTCCTCGCCAAAAA
Source organism: uncultured Bacteroidales bacterium (assembly GCA_902772965.1). Lineage (GTDB taxonomy): Bacteria > Bacteroidota > Bacteroidia > Bacteroidales > Muribaculaceae > Sodaliphilus. The sequence goes on from CACYCT010000120.1 coordinate 5,909, forward strand.
CCATCATGGAGGCCACCACCGCCGAAACATTCTTCCAACCCCTCGTGCTTGAACAGGAAAAACTGCTCGAATACCTCCAAAACGTGCTGCAACTCGAGGCCGTGGCATGCAAAGACTGGCTCACAAACAAGGTGGACCGTTCTGTCGGAGGACGGGTCGCGCGTCAGCAATGCCAAGGTCTGCTTCAACTGCCTCTTAGCGACTGCGCCGTGATGGCACTCGACTTCAGCGGCACATCAGGCATCGCAACCTCTATCGGACATGCGCCCCAAGCCGGACTGATTGACCCCATCGAAGGCTCCGTGCTGTCCATAGCCGAGGCGCTAACCAACATCGTGGGAGCAAATCTGAAAGACGGCCTCAAAAGCGTCTCGCTCAGCGCAAACTGGATGTGGCCTTGCCGAAACTACGGCGAAGATGCGCGATTGTACTACGCCGTGGAAGCCTGCAGCAAATTCGCCACACAACTCGGAATCAATATTCCAACAGGAAAAGACAGCCTCTCGATGACACAAAACTACGGAGACAGCAAAGTGCTCGCCCCGGGAACCGTCATCATATCGGCGGCGGCCGAAGTGGCCGACATCAAGAAAACCGTCTCCCCCACCCTAAAACGACGCAAAAGCCAACTCATCCTCATCGATTTCTCAAACAGCCCCCTACAACTCGGAGGCTCTGCGTTGGCTCAGGTTATCGGAAAACTGGGCGACATTCCACCCATCGTTACCGACTGCGAATACTTCGCCAAAGCGTTCAACACCGTTCAGAAACTCGTGGCCGAAGATTATCTGCTCGCGGTTCACGACGTGAGCGCGGGAGGTCTGATTACAACCATTCTCGAAATGACATTCGCAAACACCCGGCGCGGTGTCAGCCTCAACCTCGACTCATTCGAGAATCCCGATCTGCTTAAACTGCTCTTCGCCGAAAATCCCGGCGTGGTCGCGCAGATTGACATGGCCAAATACAAACGTGTGGAGAAAATACTGCAACAGGCAGGAGTCAATTATTTCGAGGTCGGAACCGAAATCAACGACCGAACACTGCGGATTACACACCACAACCGCCAATACCGATTCGGTATCGACAGCCTGCGCGACCTCTGGTTCAAAACCTCCTACCTGCTCGACAGACGGCAAACCGAACCGGCGCTCGCCACCGAACGTTTCAAAAACTACCGGAAACTGCCCATAAGCATCAACTACCCCGAATCGTTTACCGGACGCCTCGCCGACCTCGGCCTCTCACACACCCATAAACCCTCGGGCATACGCGCCGCAATCATCCGCGACAAAGGAATCAACGGCGAGCGGGAAATGGCGTGGTCGCTCTATCTGGCCGGTTTCGACGTGAAAGACGTCTGCATGACCGACCTCACTTCCGGACGTGAAACGCTCGACGACGTGCAAATGATTGTCTTCTGCGGCGGATTCTCCAACTCCGACGTGCTCGGATCGGCAAAAGGTTGGGCAAGCGCATTCGTGTGGAACGACAACGCGCGCGAAACACTTAGACGCTTCTACCAACGGAACGACACACTCTCACTCGGCATCTGCAACGGCTGCCAACTCATGATGGAACTCAACCTGCTCTGTCCTTCGCTGAAGCAAACTCCCCGAATGAAGCACAACCTCAGCGGCAAGTTTGAGTCATCGTTCCTGTCGGTGATAATCCCCGAGAACAATTCCGTGATGTTCGGCTCCCTTTCCGGAAGCAAACTCGGCATTTGGGTTGCCCACGGCGAGGGACGGTTCAGCGAATCGGTTGTGGGCTGCACCGATGTGGAAGTCGTGGCCCGCTACAACTACAACCTCTACCCCGCCAATCCCAACGGGTCCCCCGACGCCATCGCTGCCCTTGCCAGCCGCGACGGTCGGCACATCGCCATGATGCCCCACCTCGAGCGCGCCATCTATCCCTGGCAATGCGGCTACTATCCCTCGAATCGCAACGATGAAGTCACTCCTTGGCTCACCGCCTTTGTCAACGCGCGCCAATGGTGTGAGGCACATCAGGGATAACGTTGCAATCATATAGATCGGAGGCCGTTAAGGAATCACCCTAACGGCCTCCGCGATATTCGTTATGCCGGATGTGTCACGCTTGGCTGAGCGCGGTGGCGAGTTGGTCGGGACAGGAGGTGAGTTTCGCTCCGCAGCGGATTCCGCGAAGGCGGGCAATGGCTTCGGCGCGCGGCATTCCCTCAACAAGGCGTGAAATACCTTGCAGGTTGCCGTTACAGCCGCCAAGAAAGCGCAAACCGGTGATGCGGTCGTTGTCATCAAGATCAAAATCAATCTGCCTGGAACAGGTGCCGGTAGTGTAATATGTGACGTGTTTCATGAATTTAGGTAGTGAATTTGAGTGGGTGAGATAATTTCTATTTGCCCGGAAGCGACAAGTTGGTCTATTGCCTGAGAGAGGCTGGCGGCGTTGGTGGAGAGTATTTGACTTAGGTGACTCATTTTTCCCACCATCTGGCGATTCGACGACGTGGGAAGGGAAAGAACCTTCAGCAGGGTATGAAGACGCTGCTCAACGCGGGTCTCTCGCGTGGTTTCCAAGGTGGAAATGAAGCGTTGCTTGGGCGAACTGAGCATGTTGAGCGTGTTGAACAATATCACCTTTTCTTTCTGCAACATCGTAATAAAGTCGGCCTTAGGCACTTGCAACAATCCGCAAGGCTCAATGGCTGCCGCACTGAAGTGGTAGTGCGTGTCAGGCCCGAAAAGGGTGTCGATTCCCAGCACGGCGGGAGAGTTGAGCGTCTGAACAAAAGTCAAATCATAGTGCTCGAACGCGAAGCGGTGTTCCACCCGTCCTGAGATGAGAAATATCAGGTGGGAGCACCTTTTCCCGACGCCTACCACCTCCTCGCCCACGCCACGCTTGATGAAATGGAACGGAATCTTCTCTATAAGCGACTGCACACTCTCGGGTGTGATGCCTTGAAAGACGGGCAGTTGCAACAGTTGCTCGTAGCGCTTCACGGACATAGCCGGTCGATGAGTTGGTCGATGGTAAGCGATTGTTGCTCACCGGTGGTCATATTCTTGAGGGTAACGGTGGCGTTGGCGATTTCACTCTCGCCGATGATGGCCACATAGGGATAATGCCGCTCGTTGGCGTATTTCATCTGCTTGTTCATCTTGACGGAATCGGGATAGAGTTCAGCACTCACTCCGGCGGCGCGCAAACGCATAACGGCGCTCAGCGAGGCTTCGGCCTCTGCCTGACCGAAGTTTATGAAAAGTACTTGCGCCGAGGCAAGGGTGTCGGCCGGATAGAGGTCAAGCGCGTTAAGCACATCGAAGATTCGGTCGGCGCCGAAACTTATGCCTACTCCCGACAACCCGGGCATGCCGAACACGCCTGTCAAGTTGTCATAACGGCCGCCACCGGTGATGGAGCCGATTTGCACATCAAGGGCTTTCACTTCAACGATGGTGCCGGTGTAGTAGTTCAGTCCACGCGCCAAAGACACATCGAGTTCCACTTCGGCGGTGGTTCCCAACGCACGCGTGCGGTTAAGCACAAAGGTCATCTCTTCGATGCCGAGGCGTCCGGTTTCACTCTGAGCGAGCAGGCTCAACAAGGTGGCGAGTTTGCCCTCGTTGCTTCCGCTGAGATTCAGTAATGGCTGCAGGGCGGAGACGGCTTCCGGCGAGAGACCTTTGTCGGCCAATTCCGCGTTAACACCTTCAAGGCCGATTTTATCGAGTTTGTCAATAGCCACGGTGATGTCGACAATCTTATCAGGAGCACCGATGATTTCGGCGATTCCGCTCAGAATCTTCCGGTTGTTGAGTTTGATGGCTATTCTCACGCCAAAGCGACGGAACACCTCGTCAATCATCATCACCAACTCCACTTCGTTGAGCAGCGACTCACTGCCCACGATATCGGCGTCGCACTGGTAGAACTCGCGGTAACGTCCTTTCTGCGGACGGTCGGCACGCCAAACTGGTTGAATCTGATAGCGTTTGAACGGCATTTGCAGTTCATTACGGTGCTGAACAACGTAACGCGCGAAAGGAACAGTCAGGTCATATCGCAAACCTTTCTCGCACATGCACGGGGCAAGGCGCAGACAATTGCGATTAAGCAAAGCCTCTTCCGGAATGTCGCGCAGGAAGTCACCGCTGTTGAGCACTTTGAAAAGCAACTTGTCGCCTTCCTCACCATATTTGCCCATCAGCGAAGACAGCAATTCCATCGCGGGTGTCTCTATCTGCTGGAATCCGTAGAGCAGGAACACTTCGCGAATCGTGTTGAAGATATAATTGCGCTTTGCCATCTCGATGGGAGAGAAGTCGCGCGTGCCTTTGGGGATAGATGGTTTCATATATTATAATGTGTCTTTAATCAAGTTTAAGCACGGCAAGGAAAGCCTTTTGAGGCACCTGAACCGTTCCGATTTGTTTCATGCGTTTCTTACCGGCTTTCTGCTTCTCAAGCAGTTTGCGCTTACGGCTCACGTCACCACCGTAACACTTCGCCGTAACGTCCTTGCGCACTTGTTTCACCGTTTCACGGGCGATGATTTTCGCCCCGATGGCGGCCTGAATGGCGATGTCGTATTGCTGGCGGGGGATGAGTTCCTTGAGTTTCTCGCACATGCGCCGGCCGAGCGTAACAGCGTTGTCGACGTGCGTGAGCGCGCTCAAGGCGTCAACTTGCTGACCGTTAAGCAGAATGTCAAGTTTAATCAGTTTCGACTCGCGGAAGCCGTTGATGTAGTAGTCAAACGACGCGTATCCTTTCGAGATACTCTTCAACTTGTCGTAGAAGTCAATCACAATTTCTCCAAGCGGGATGTCGAACGTGAGTTCCAACCGGTTGCCGGAAATGTACTCCTGCTTGACCAATTCTCCACGCTTGGCGAGACACAGCGTGATAATCGGACCCATATACTCCGACAGCGTGATGATACTCGCGCGGATGTAGGGCTCCTCAATCTTCTCGATCACAGCCACATCGGGCAATCCGGCGGGATTGTGAACCTCAATCATATTGCCCTTTTTGTCAAACACATTGTACGACACGTTCGGCACAGTCGTAATCACTTCCATGTTGAACTCACGGCTCAGGCGCTCCTGAACTATCTCCATGTGGAGTAGCCCGAGGAACCCGCAACGGAAACCGAAACCGAGCGCGACCGATGATTCAGCCGTGAACGTGAGCGCGGCATCATTAAGTTGAAGTTTCTCAAGCGAGGCGCGAAGATTCTCGAAATCCTCCGGCTCAATCGGATACACGCCGGCGAACACCATCGGTTTCACTTCCTGGAATCCCTCAATGGCCGACTCGCACGGGCGCTCCACATGGGTAATCGTGTCACCCACGCGAACCTCAACCGAGTTTTTGATACCCGATATGATGTATCCCACATTGCCCGCGCTCAACTGCTCGCGGGGTGAGAGTTGCAATTTGAGCACGCCCATCTCGTCGACGTGGTATTCCTTTTGTGTGTTCACAAACTTCACGAAATCATTCTTATGAATCGTTCCGTTCAGAATCTTGAAATACACGATAATCCCACGGAAGGGATTGAACACCGAGTCGAAAATCAAGGCCTGCAGCGGAGCCTCGGCATCGCCTTTCGGTGCGGGCACACGCTCGACAATCGCCCGCAGTATCTCCTCGATGCCCACACCCGTGCGCGCGCTGCAACGAAGAATCTCACTCCGGTCGCAACCAAGCAACTCAATGATTTCGTCTTCCACCTCATCGGGGTGGGCGCTGTCCATGTCGATTTTGTTGATAACCGGTATGATTTCCAGACCATTATCGATGGCCATATAGAGGTTGCTGATGGTTTGCGCCTGAACGCCCTGCGTGGCATCGACCACGAGCAGCGCGCCCTCGCAGGCCGCAATCGAGCGCGACACCTCGTAGGAGAAGTCAACGTGACCCGGAGTGTCAATCAGGTTGAGTGTGTATTCAACACCGCCGAGCGCGTATTTCATCTGAATGGCGTGGCTCTTGATGGTTATCCCGCGCTCGCGCTCAAGGTCCATATCATCAAGCACCTGAGCCTGCATGTCTTTACGCTCAACGGTACCGGTTTGTTCAAGCAGACGATCGGCCAACGTACTCTTGCCGTGGTCGATGTGGGCTACAATACAAAAGTTTCTTATTTTATCCATACATAGGAGTGATTGCGAATCAAACTGCAAATTTACGCAATTTCGCCCGAACACCCGGCAACTTCGCGAAAAAACTTTCCCGACAGCGGAATCAAAACCTCAATCGAACGAGAAATTGCAATAGGCCGTGGTAGCGGGCAGGAGGATAACGTCACGAACGGTGTCGCGGACGCAAACGCGATAGCGTCCGGCGGGTACGTTCTTGAAAACATAGACTCCGTTGTCGCGGTTGTCGGTCACGGTCGAGGCAACGACATGGCCATCGGGAGTCTCAAGCGTCACGGCAGTGGCGTTCAATGGGCGGAAACTATCAAGGCCGAAGAGAATCTCGCCGGGGTAGACCGACTCGGCCGTGAGGTCGAGCAACCGGCCGGCAATCGCGCCCACGCCACGCTTGGCCGTGCGGCCGAAATATTCATCGATACTGAGACTTTGATTCCACCCTTCAAGCCAGCAGTAGTCGGCATTCATCAAACGGCATTTCTCAGGGAAATAGTCGTGGAACTCGCCCTCGACAAGCATACCCGGAAGTTTGTTATACCGCAACACGCCAAGGCCGGTTTTGTAACCCCAGCCGCGGAAAAACGACCAGTCGCCGGCTTTCATCTTCGGGTGAGTCCACGTTGTAATCCGGTTGCGGTCAAGACTCCGAATCATACTTGCGGCAATGCTGTCGCTACCTTCCACACACGGTTGGCCGTTCCAGCCGCGATAAAGAGCCAGCGTATAGTTCACGCGGCGAACAACACCCGTGGCATTGCTGTGAATAGAGAAAAACAGGTCGGCTCCACTGTGGTTGGCCAAGGCGGAGATTTCAAACAGGTCAAGGTCATCGGCCGAGGTGTTTCCAGTCCGGGAGATACGCACCTCGTAGCCACGTTGTTCCAGTATATCACGCAAGGCAAGACCTTTGGCGAGGTTGGTGTCCGACTCATAGTATCTGAGTGTATCACCAGCACCGATGTTATAAAAGAACGATGGCCGGTCGTTGCTGTCATGGCCGCCGTGGCCGGGGTTGATGAAAACGCGCGGACGAACTTGACCCACAGAAATCACAACCGAACTCAGAACAAAAAAGAAAAGAACGTATATCTTTTTCATAACATACAGATTCATTTGATTTTAACAGTAATCATCTTCACTTCGCCGTGTGTCTTGGCACAGGAGTACACAACGTTGTTGCCTACAACGCAGGGCATCACTGCCTGCTCCCCGTGCTCCCCGGGTTCGGTAATCGGCTCGACGTGGGTCCCATCGAGGTTGGATATATAAATATAGGTACCGTTTATCCGCTGGGCGCCAAAATTGGTGTTGGTCATGGCCACGAAATGGTTGTTGTCAAACCATGTGGGCATTGACGCTGCCGGAAGTTGATGGATCACCTTACCGGTCAGATCACAGATGTACAGTCCCTTTCCGACGGCCTCAAACATCACTTTCAAACCGTCTGGTGAGAGTGAGGCCCAAAGGTAACCGGCACACTCACCGGCGGGTTGCAGAGCGGTGGCCTTATCGTTGTCGACAATATATAATGTGGATCCGCGGGTGTACGCCCAACGGCCGAGTTTTTCCGTCGACTTCCACGACCGGTGCTCGCCCACGACGGTGAAACCGAATCTGGTGGGAACCAAATACACGGCGCCATGTTGAGCAGGAGTGACAACGGTTGACTTACCTGTAGCCATGTCGTAGCGATGCGCGGTGCGGTAAACGAGGTTGCCCGGGCGGAGTTCCTGCGTAACGTAATATATCTGCCCGTCGGCGTCAAAGCGCGCATCAAAACCGGGCAGACCGCTTTCGGCAATGGTAGTCACACGACCGGTACGCAAGTCTTTCAGAAACAGCGATGACGCGTCGGTGGGAGCAAACAGCAGATGGTTCCCGTCTGCACTGAGTTGCGGAAAAAAACCGCAGGAGTCTACAAGGGTGCGCTTGTTTTCAACGATCACCGACTGCGAACACGCCGACAGCGACGCCAAAACCGCGACAAAAAAGGTGGTAAATAGTTGTTTCATAATCATTTGTTTATGAGTTGTACTTGCTCGCCAAGCGTTACGCGCCGCTCGCGATAGAGTTGTCCAAGGGCTTTTTTGTAATCTTTCTTGCTGCACCCGAAGGCAGCCATAATCTCTTCGGGCGAGGATTTGTCGGTCAAACTGATTGAGCCGCCATGCTGCCGGATGTACTCGAACACACGGCCGGCGAGGTCATCAACGCGCATCTTCTCGATTTTCGACAAGGTGAGGTCAACCTTTCCGTCATCGCGCACTTGCTTGACGAAGGCTGTCAGCCGGTCACCGACGTTCACATCGGTGTAGATCTCGTTTTGGTAAATCTGCCCCCAGTGACTTTCGTTTACGATGACTCGATAGCCGATTTCGGTGCGCTGCACCACGATGATATCGACCCGTTGGCGGCGGTAATAATCCGGCTTGACTTGGTTGAGGAAACGACCGAGTTTGGCCGAAGCCACAACACGGTTGGAGGCCTCGTCGAGATAGACGCGAACCACATAACTTCGTCCGGCCTGCATCGACACGCGCTGCTCGCGGAAAGGCACAAGCAGGTCTTTCGCCGAAAGCCCCCAGTCGAGAAAAGCCCCGACGGCATTCACAGCCTTGACGCGCATCAACGCGAACTGCCCCACCACGGCGGTGGGCTGCTCGGTGGTGGCCACGGGACGGTCTTCCGAGTCATTGTACACGAACACTTCAATCTGCTGCCCGAGGGCCATTTCAGGGGTAACATAGCGCCGCGGCAGAAGCACCTCATTGCCCTGCCCGTCGGTCAAGTACAAGCCGAAGTCCACACTACGGCTCACCCTGAGCGTATTGTAATTTCCGATAATCATTGTCAATGGTGATTTTAGTTCACAAAGATATGCCATTTTTTTGAGACAAAGCGCAAACCGGACCCAAAAGTTGCGCCAACTGAGAGAAAAAAATCAAAAAAAATTGCCCAAACGCTTGCCGGTTCAAAAAAAAGCAGTAATTTTGCAGCGCTGAAAGGAAAATTGTCCTGTGGTGTAACGGTAGCACACCGGATTCTGGTTCCGTTTGCGTGGGTTCGAATCCTACCAGGACAACCAATCGAAGTGGCCGTGCGCGGTCACTTCGTTTTGAGATAATTAAACAAACAATTTAAACTAAACTACTTATCTAACATGGCAGTAAAAATCAGATTGCAACGCCACGGTCACAAAGACTACGCGTTCTATCCCATTGTCATCGCCGATAGCAGAGCACCACGAGATGGTCGATTTATTGAACGGATTGGCTACTACAACCCCAACACCAATCCCGCCACAGTAAGTTTAAATTTCGAGCGCGCTCTGTATTGGGTGAACGTTGGCGCACAACCCTCCGACACCGTGCGCAACATCCTTAGCCGCGAAGGCGTGATGCTGATGAAGCACCTCCAAGGCGGTGTCAAGAAAGGCGCCTTCGACGAGGCTGAACTCCAACGCCGCTGGGACGCCTGGAAAGCAGAAAAAGACGCTAAACTCGAGGCTGTACGCAACAAAGAGCGTGAAGGCAAAAAAGCCGCCGCGAAGAAAGCACTTGAGGAAGAACAGAAACAAAACGAGGCTAAGGCTGAGCAAGTTCGCCAGAAGAAAGCCGAGGCTGCAGCCGCTAAGGCCGCTGCTGAAGCCGAGGCCGCAGCGCAAGCCGCTCCCGCCGCAGAAGAGCCCGCTGAGCCCGCCGCTACAGCAGAAGAAACTCCCGCTGCAGAATAAGTCACGTTTGAACCACAAATATAATCGCTCGAGCATTTCGCCCGAGCGATTTGTTTTATCCGAAGGTTTAGGAATCAGTATTCCACCTTATCGGCTTTCTCCGCCCACTTACGGAAGTGTTCAATAGCCATAGGCTCATCAACGTGAATGCAGGGAATCTTGCGCCGGTTGTGGGGAAGGGGGATTTCCTGATAGATGAAGTTGTCGTCAAAGTCAATCGCCTGAGCGTCTTCACGGCTATTGGCGTAAAAAATGCAACTCACGCCGGCCCAGTACAGTGCGCTTAAGCACATCGGGCACGGCTCGCAACTCGAGTAGATCACACAACCTTCGAGTTGGAACGATTGCACACTCTGGCACGCGCGACGAATCGCGTTGATTTCGGCGTGGGCTGTAGGATCGTTGTCAAGCGTTACCGTGTTCCCGCCGGTTGCGATAATTTGGTCGTCTTTAACAATCACAGCCCCGAAAGGACCTCCGCCACGGTCGATGTTCTCGCTGGCTATCTGGCACGCAAGTCTAAGAAACTCACGGCCTTTCTCTGTTATAGTAAGCAGTTTTTGGGGTTTCATAATGTATATATTAGTTAAAATACTGCAATTTATAGTGAAAACTTGTTAATTTCAACTGCTATCATATTGCAGCATCGAATAAAGTTGCTACTTTTGTCTGTGTGTTTTTCATGGTATTAGATTTAAGGTTTTGTGGAATCGTGTTAGTGATAATATGATTCCACATATTTTTTACCCCTACCCGAGGGTTATTTTTTTGGTTTAGGGTGCCGAGGGGCGGTCACAACGCGATAGTCGCAATTGACTTTTCCTTTGGCCATATTGGCTAAACGCGCGCGAACAAGCTGCTTTCGGATGGGCGAGATTCGGTCAACGAAGAGTGTCTGCTGCAAGTGGTCACACTCGTGCTGGATCACTCGGGCGAGGAATCCCTCTATGTCCGCTTGGTGGGGCTGGAAGTTTTCGTCGAGGTATTCGATGTGAATCTTCTCGTAGCGGTCCACGTTTTCGTGTATGCCCGGTATGCTGAGGCATCCCTCTTCACGCGTCGTGGTTTTTCCTGTTTCATCAACAGTGATTTCGGGATTGATCAGTGTCAGGCGCACGTCTTTCAGTTCAGGCATGTCTTTGGAGAGTTGGTCCACATCGATGTAGACGATTCGCGCGTTGATGCCCACTTGTGGCGCCGCGATACCGATGCCGTCGGTGGCATACATGGTGTCTTTCATATTCTGGATGGTCTGCGCGAGGTTGGGGAAGTCGGGTGTCACATCCCGGTTGGGAGCGCGCAGTACCGGGTGTCCGTAGATGTAAACGGGGAGTACCATAGGAATGCGGTTGATGCTTATTGGTTGTGGTTGATGGAGTTGAGGTAGTCGGTGAGGATGATGGTGGCGGCGATGGTGTCGACGCGCGCTTTGTCTTGGCGGTCGGATTTTTTCATTCCGCCATCGAGCATGGCTTGATGGGCGATTACGGAGGTAAAGCGCTCGTCGTAGAGTTCGATTCTGATTTCGTGCGGAAGGATTTTTCGCAGTCGGTTGAGCACCGGTTGCAGGTATCGCATAGACTCGCTTGGGGCGCCATTGTTTTGCCGGGGCTCGCCGATGACAATCGTCTCCACCGGCTCACGGCTGATATAGTCGAGCAGAAACTGTTCGAGTGTATGGGTGGGTATGGTCGTGAGCGGGTTGGCCGCGATTTGCAGGGTGTCGGTCACGGCGAGTCCCGTACGGCGGCGTCCGAAGTCTATTGCGAGAATGCGGGCCATAGGACGAGGTTATTTATCCTGCATGGTGAGCAGGAACTCTTGGTTGTCGCGGGTGCGTTCCATGCGTTCCTTGACAAATTCCATGGCTTCGATGGAGGTTCGGTCGGACAGGAAGCGGCGTATGATCCACATTCGGTTGAGCGTTTCGGTGGGCAGGAGCAGGTCGTCGCGGCGTGTGCTGGAAGCCATAACGTCAACGGCGGGGAAGATGCGTTTGTTCGACAGTTTGCGGTCGAGTTGGAGTTCCATGTTGCCGGTGCCTTTGAACTCCTCGAAAATCACTTCGTCCATTTTGGAGCCCGTTTCGATGAGTGCGGTGGCAATGATGGTGAGGCTGCCTCCGCTCTCGATGTTACGCGCGGCGCCGAAGAAACGTTTGGGGCGTTGCAGCGCGTTCGCGTCGACACCGCCGGTGAGGATTTTACCCGAAGCGGGCGCAATGGTATTGTAAGCGCGCGCGAGGCGGGTGATGGAATCGAGCAGGATCACAACGTCGTGGCCGCACTCGACAAGACGTTTTGCCTTGTTGAGCACAAGGTCGGCGATTTTCACATGGCGCTCGGCGGGTTCGTCAAAAGTGGATGCGATCACTTCGGCGTTGACGCTACGTGCCATATCGGTCACCTCTTCGGGACGCTCGTCGATGAGCAGGATAATCATATAGGTGTCGGGGTGATTCTCGGAGATGGAGTTGGCAATGTCTTTCAGCAGAACTGTCTTACCGGTTTTTGGCGGAGCCACAATCAAACCGCGCTGGCCTTTTCCGATGGGCGAGAACATATCAACCACACGGGTGGAGATGTTGGGGTGGCGACGGCTTTCAAGTTCAAACTTCTCATTGGGGAACAAAGGCACGAGGTGTTCAAACGGCACACGGTCGCGCACGTATTCGGGTGTACGGCCATTGATAAGATGGACATCGGTCATGGGAAAGTACTTATCTCCTTCGTTCGCCGGGCGGATGGTGCATTCCACAACGTCACCGGTTTTCAGGCCGTAGGTCTTGATCTGGGCTTGGGTGACGAAAATATCGTCTGGCGAAGGGAGATAGTTATAGTCCGAAGACCGCAGGAAACCGTGTCCTTCGGGGGCGATGTCGAGCACGCCCGACGCCTTCAGGATTCCGTCGAAGTTGTACGGCGTGGCGAACGGACTTCCGGCAGGCAGTTGTTGCTGCTGTTTGAGTTTATTCTTTTTGTTTTTCTTTGACACTTGCTGCTCTTTGCCCGGCTCTTGAATCACAATGGGGGCTTTGGCTTGCTGCTCCGCTTCACGGCGGCGGCGCTCCTCGGCGCGACGGGCAGCCTCCTCGCGTTCCTGCTGACTGCGGGGCTTGAAGGTTTGTCCGCCTAAACCGGTGTTGAAGAAAGAGTCAAGTGTCGAGCCGGTGCGCCGTTGGCCGAATTGCGGGCGAGGCTGCTGCTGCGGTTGGGCAGGCTGTTGGCGGGGTTGCTGTTGAACTTGGGGTGGTTCCGGCTGGGCATTGTCGGCCTGCTGATTTTCGGCAACGGGTTCGGGCTGGGCCACATCAGCGGGTTGGGCCTGCGCTTCAGGCTCAAGTTGCGGGAAGAGTTGCCCGGCTTGCGGCTCTTCGGCGGCGGTTTTGGGCTTACGTCCGCGACGGGGCTTTTCGGCCATCTCAGACTTTTCCGCGGGCTCGGTCTGTTCGGTTTCCGGCTCGGCGTTTTCGTCGGCCTTCTTACGTCCGCGCTTGGCTTTACCTTCGGTCTCGGGCTTAGGCTGTTCCGCTTCGGCTTCGGGATTGGGTTGCTCCGCTTCGGCTTTCACTTTTCGAGGTCTACCCGGACGACGCTTTTCCGCAACGGGTTGCTCGGCGGCTTCCGCAACGGTTTCATCGGCCGGCGTATCTTTTTTTGCTGAGCGGCGCGTGCGGCGTTTTTCATCTGGCGCGGCGGGGGCGTTGGCTTGGTCGATGGCCTGATGGTCAAGGACTTGAAAAATCAGGTCTCCCACCGGAGTGGAGTCGGCCTTGTTAAGCCCCATTGTGCGGGCAACGTCGCGCAACTGCGCCTCGCTCATGGCTTGGAGTTCAGAAATGTTGTACATATATAATTATATTTGACCCTAATGCAATGCCGTGTCACTCAGAATTAATCCGAGCCTGCCACCTTGCGGCATACCGAAAGCATTGCGTAATCCCCGGTTTCGGGATTTGGGCGTAGTGTAAAGTTCTCGTTTATAGGGATTTGCTCTAAGAAGCCAGAATTAATTCAAGCGTCATGAGAGCATGATTATCGTGGTGAGGGGATTTGGTTATCGCTAACCGATTGCAAAAGTAGCATTATTTTTTCATATGGCATAATTTTTTTATTTTTTTTGCATTTAACGCGGAGCGCGGTGAATTTTGAGAAAATAGGCGGGGGAGTTTTGGCTATTCGGGGGCGAAATAGTAATTTTGCACTGTTTATGGAAAAGATAGAAGAAATCATTCTGAGACACGTGCGGCGCGACGTGTTTCGCCTTGTGGGCGCTGTCGCCGATAAAATGGGGCGAGAGTGCTACGTTGTCGGCGGATATGTGCGCGACATTATTCTGGGGCGGCCGAGCGACGACATGGACTTTGTCACCGTAGGCAGCGGAATTGAGCTGGCGCAGGCGGTGGCCAAACAAATCGGGCGCGAGGCCCACCTGTCGGTGTATCGAAACTTCGGCACGGCGCAGGTGCACACCCGTAGGTGGGAACTCGAGTTCGTCGGCGCACGGCGAGAGAGTTACCGGCGAGAGAGTCGCAACCCCATTGTCGAAGACGGCACACTCAACGACGACCAGCAACGCCGTGACTTCACCATCAACGCAATGGCAATCTCGCTCAACGCCGAATCGTTCGGAAAACTCCTCGACCCGTTCGACGGACTCGGCGACATCGAACGCCGACTTATTCGAACACCGCTGGACCCCGACATCACCTTCAGCGACGACCCGCTGAGGATGATGCGCGCCATCCGCTTCGCCACACAACTCGATTTCGACATCTTTACCGAAACCTTTGAAGCCATTCGGCGTAACGCGCAACGTATCCGCATCATCTCGCGCGAGCGAATCGCAACCGAACTGACCAAAATCATTCGCTCCCCTCACCCCTCACGCGGGTTCATGCTATTGGAACAATCCGGTTTGCTCACCCTGATCTTCCCCGAACTGGCCGCCCTGCGGGGTGTGGACAACAGTCACGGCCGGGGACATAAAGACAACTTCCTGCACACCATGCAGGTGCTCGATAACGTGGCTGAGCAATCTGATAATGAATGGCTACGCTGGACCGCCCTACTCCACGACATCGGAAAACCGGCCACAAAGCGCTGGGACAACGCCCTCGGCTGGACTTTCCACAACCACAACTTCGTGGGACAGAAAATGGTGCCGCGCATTTTCGCGCGCCTCAAGTTGCCGCAAAACGAGCATATGAAATATGTGGCCAAACTCGTCGGACTTCACATGCGCCCGATAGCGCTCGTGGAAGACGAGGTGACCGACTCGGCCGTGCGGCGCCTGCTGTTCGACGCCGGTGACGACATCGACGACCTGATGATGCTCTGCAAAGCCGACATCACGAGTAAGAACCAGCAAAAGGTGCAACGCTTTCGCGAGAACTTCGACCTTGTCAAGCAAAAACTCATCGCCATCGAGGAGAAAGACCGCGTGCGTAACTTCCAGCCGCCCGTCGACGGTCAGGAAATCATGGAAATCTTCGGCCTCAGCCCCAGTCGGCCGGTGGGCGAAATCAAAGACGCCATCAAAGACGCCATCCTCGACGGGGAAATCGAAAACGACTACGCGCAGGCGTACAAACTCATGCTCCGTCGCGCCGATGAATTGGGACTTAAGCCTATTGGAAGTGAACTGCTCTACTGGACGCGAATCGACACACCGATGGGCTCTGTAACCCTCGCCGCAACGGTTTTCAACATTATATACACCGCCTTCACCACACCGGATACAAACGCATATCTTCAGAAACTGGCCAAGTCGTTATCCCTTACGCCAATAGAAACCACCTCACCTCTGCTCCGCCATGCGGCCGAGCAAGTGCAGGCCTATCTGTCGGGGACGATAACAACATTCTCGCTGCCGTTCACGCTTTCCGGTACAGATTTCCAAAAGAAAGTGTATCAAGCTTTACTTGAGATTCCATACGGCACAACATTGACTTACACTGAATTGGCAACCCGATTAGGGTGTCCACGCTCGGCCCGTCCCGTGGCGCAGGCCTGCGGAGCGAACCGACTGCTACTCGTTGTTCCGTGCCATCGCGTGGTGGGCAAGAACGGCAGCCTCAGCGGCTATGCCGGCGGAGTGGAAATCAAACGCCGACTGATTGACCTCGAGCGCCAACACTACAGCAACAAATAACAACCCGGTAGTAATATATAATTTGTAAAATTTCACTCCGCAGGGCACTCCTTTAATCCGCCAAGCAGTCGCTTCACGAGAAATCCATCATATACTGATTTGTTAGATTTGTGAAGATTTGTATGATTTCTGCCCGAAGGGCACTCCTTTTATCCGTCAAGCAGTCGCTTCGCGAGAAATCTTACAAATCTATACAAATCACACATTTGCAAAGATTTCTGCCCGAAGGGCACTCCTTTAATCCGCAAAGCAGTCGCTTCGCGAGAAATCTTACAA
>CACYCT010000121.1 GCA_902772965.1 uncultured Bacteroidales bacterium
CGGACGCGCCAACGCGCACATGTACCGCATTCCCACCGACATGTTCGTGGACGACAACCGGAAGCAGGGGCGCGAAATCAACCAATACGAACTAAACCTCACCCTTGAGCAGAAACAACGCCTCTGGCAGGCCATCGACATCGATGCCTCCCAGCCGCCCCACCGCAGGTTCACCTACCTGCGTGACAACTGCACGTCGGTGCTGCTCGATTTCGTGAACCAGACACTCGCCCCCGAGCGCTTTGAGTTCCAATGGCCCGAGCACATGCGCGGCACCACAACCGGTCAGGTGGTGCGCCACGCGACGCGGATGGCCGACTGGAACCGCTTCCTGTGCATGACCCTGCTCGGCACCGAGGCCGATGCCTCCTGGCCGCGCGAGCAACTTGTCGCGCCCGAGGCGCTGCCGTGGATTCTGGAGCACGCGCGGATCGTGAGTCCCGACGGTTCTTCCCGCCCCGCCATCGTGGGCAAGCGACAGATTATCCCCGCAACGCATACGCTCCGCTTCGGTTGGCTCACGCCGATGGTCGCCTTCGGAATCCTGTTCGCCATTACGCTCATTCTCACCGTCCTGGATCTGCTCGGCCGCGCGCCGAAATGGGTGCGCCGGTTCGACATCGTTCTGCTCGTCTTCCAGACCATCGCCGGGTTGCTGCTGATGTGGATGAGTTTCGTGTCGGGACTGTTCGGCGTGCACTGGAACTGGTATCTGCTCGTGTTCAACCCCGTGCCTGCGCTGTTGTGGCTCACGTGCCGCAAACGCCCCTGGTACCGGCATGTGTATTTGTGCTACACCATCGTGCTGCTGCTCGTGCTGCTGGGCACGCCGCTGAGTGAGCAGTTTGACCTCGAGCACCAACTCATCACCGCCGCCTTCGCCCTCCGCACGGGGTCGTACGCTTTGCGCGCGTACCTTAAAAAATAGCGGAGATAACGCAAACCTATCGCCCATCCCCACTTAGGCGTTCGCTCGCTGCGCTCGCTCCGCCAAAGTGGGGTTAAAGAACTGCAACCTCTATCGAGGTGACCCGCTGCGCAACCGTCTGTAACGGGCATACAATTCCTGCCGGTTTGCTTGTATAGGATATACGCTGGTTTGCTTGTATTGGACACACGCCCCCGCCGCTTCGCGGCACCCCCTCTAACTTAGAGGGGGAACTGCTAACGCGCTGAACGACAATGAATGCGATTTGTAACCTCTACCGGTTCGCTTGTATCAGACACACGCCCCCGGCCTTCGTCTTGACCTTTTTTCATAGGCTCGCTCCGCTCACTTGGCTCTAACTTACAGGGGGAACTCAACAGCTCTGACTTTCAGTGCGTTAGCAGATCCTCCCCTAAGTTAGGGGAGGTGGCGCGAAGCGCCGGAGGAGTGTGTCCGTTACAGCGACAGGACACAGGTATCAGTGATATACGCATCTGCAGGCATGCCCGTATCAGCCACACTTCCGGTTCGCTTGTATCAGACACACGCCCCCGGCCTTCGTCTTGACCTTTTTTTTATAGGCTCGCTCCGCTCACTTGGCTCTAACTTAGAGGGGGGACTGCTAACGCGCTGAACAACAATGTGGTTAATGGCTTTTTCCGGTTGGCTCAAACTTAGAGGGAACTATGTGGTCGATTTTCTGTGAGTTACACTGCGTCAGCGGATCTTCCCTCAAGTCAGGGTAGGTGTTGTGGTATCAAATATGTGTCTGCCGTTTTTTCTTTTCGGAGTGAATACGACAACACCACCCTCGGTTTGTTTTGTTGTTCCGAGGGCGGATTGGCGGGTAATGTTGAGCCGGGTAGTCCGGTTTTATTTCGCTGGCTGCTCTGCGGGTGCTTCGGCCGGGGCTTGTGTTTCGGCCTGGGCGGGTGATTGTTGCGCGGGAGCGGCGTTTTGTGTGGCTTGTGTGCCGAAGTCGGGAGCCTGTGTCTCGGTTTGGTTGAGCGTTTTGATTTGGGGTGCGCGTTCAACGATGGTCGGGGCTTGCACGAAAGCCGAAGCGATGGAGAGCACACAGATAAAGATGGCGAGCGCCCAGGTGGCTTTCTCGACGAATTCGGTTGTTTTGCTTACGCCGGCAAACTCATTGTATCCCGACGCGTTGGCGGCGAGACCTCCACCTTTCGACTTTTGGATGAGCACAACGCCCACCATGAGTATGGATGCGATGAAGATCAGGACGGCGAAAATGATGTACAGTGTCATTGTATATTACTGATTATTAGTTGTTTTTATGCTGTTGGACGTAAATCAGCTTCTTGAGGAAGCGAATTTGGTCTGCAAAGTAAATACTTTTTTCCGGATAATTGGCACTTATGTTTTCAATAATTTCAAGTGCCTGTTCAAATTTGTGTGTTGCGATGTAGGATTTTGCGAGTGACTCGGAGAAGGTTGAGTCTTGTTCCGGTTGTGGCTGGTCGACGGGTGTTTGCGCGGCTTCTTGCGCTTCGCGCTCGTCGACGTGTTCGGCCATGGGGTTGGGTTGCTGTTGCCGTTGTAGGTTTTCGGCGATGAAGTTGTTGATAAGTTGGTCCTGCTCGTTGTTTGCGGTGAGGTCGGGTGTTCCGGTTTGTTGTTCCTGTTGGGCGAGCAGGTCGGCGTAGTCGGGTTGCGGGTTGAAGATGGCGTTGTAGATTGCCTCAACCTCTTTTTCCGATGAGTTGCCGAAGTTGTCGAGGAATCGGTCGATGGTGGTGTTGGTGTCGGGTGTTTGCTGTATTTGCGGCGGGTAGAACCGGGCGAAAGCCTGTGCTGTCCGGTTGAGGTGTGTTGCGAGTGTGTTTCTGTCCGGAGTTGCGATAGCGAGGCGTGCGAGCAGTTGGTTGTCGGGGTCGTTTCCGCCGCGTTTGAGGTAGAGTAGCAGTGGGAGGGTGAAGTAGGGGAATTGGCTCATGGTCTGGTTGAGCCATTGCCGGTTGACGGTTTGTTGCGGGTTGTCGAGCAGGTCTTGTATGTCTTGCTGGATGTTCATGCTTGTTGTCGGTTTGTTTTCACCAGTCTCCGAGGGTTGCGTTGAAGATGAGGTCGGCGAGGTCTTTTGTGATTTGGTTGCAGAGTTCGTCCTGGACGTCTGTGAGCATTTCTGAGGAGGAGAAGTCGCGGTAGGCCGAGAAGGTTTGGTCTGAGGAGAGGTTTGGGTTCCGGTTGTTGATGTATCTGACCCGGACTGTGATTGTTAGCCTTGTCTGGCTTGCGTAGGCGTCTTCCCCGACGGCTTGCGGGGTGAGGCTGTATCCGGTGATTTCCCCTTCCATTCGCAGGTCGGAGTTGTTGTTGTCCACCACTTTGAGTCGGGTCTGCTGCTCAATCATGTCGATCATCCGGTTTTCGAAGAGTTGCTGGAGTGGCGGGTAGACCATTGCCGCTCGGATGGGGAAGTCTCCGAAGGAGATGGTGCGGTAGACGGTGTAGTCGATTGATGCGCCGTTGAATGTGTATTTCGGCACGCAGGCCGATACGGTCAGGAGCAGTGCTGTGATGATGATTGTGGCGGCTCGTGGCATGGTGGCTGTTATCCCTGTTGTGCGAGGTTGTATTGCTTGATTTTGCGGTACAGTGTGCGTTCGCTGATTCCGAGTTGCTGCGCTGTTTTTTTGCGGTTTCCCCTGTTTTCTTCGAGTTTTCGCTGTATCTCTCTTATGTTGAGGTCTTTGAGTGTTTCGTTCAGGGCTGGGGTCTCGTTCACTTCGGATGCCTCGACATTTTGGGGTTCATTCTCGTCGGCGCTGTTGTATTGGGTGTCTGCCACGCCGATTCTCCGGAGTTGGCTGGGGTTGGTGATGATGTGTGCCGGCACCAGTTCCTGGGATTCATAGGGTGTGTAGTTCAGGTTTGTTCCGGTGCCTTGTTTGAGCAGTTCTATTTCGGTCATTAGTCGTTGAATGAGTGCGAAGATTATTTCTCTGTCGTGGCTGTAGTCGTGTTGGGCTTGTTGTCCGGGGATGGTTGTGAGTTCGTTTGCGGGGATGTATTTTTCGAGTGTTTCTTTTGTGATGGTTGTACCTTCTTCTAAGACGACCATTTGTTCGGATATGTTTTTGAGTTCTCGCACGTTTCCGGGCCATCGGTAAGCGAGCAGTCGCTGCCGTGCTTCTTCAGAGAGTTGTATGTCTTTGTAATGGTGCTCATGTGCGAAGTTTGTTGCGAAGAATCCGAACAGTAGCAGGATGTCGTTTCCCCGTTCCCTGAGGGGCGGGATGGTGATTTGGGCCTGCGCGAGCCTGTAGTAGAGGTCTAAGCGGAATCTGCCGGCGCGGATTTCCTCCTGGAGGTTTTTGTTTGTGGCGGCGACGATTCTGACGTTGGTTGTCTGCTCAATGGTTGAGCCTTGTTTAAAGAACTTTCCGGTTTCGAGCACGCGGAGGAGCATAGCCTGAGACTCGAGCGGAAGTTCGGCGACTTCGTCGAGGAAGATTGTTCCGTCGTTGCATTCCTCGAAGTAGCCTTTCCGGTCGGCGATGGCGTCGGTGAAAGCGCCTTTGACGTGTCCGAACAGCGTGGAGTTGATGGTTCCTTGCGGAAGGGCGCCGCAGTTGATGGCGATGTATTTTTTCTTTTTTCGGTTGCTGAAGTCGTGAATGATTTTTCCGATCACTTCTTTTCCGGTGCCGTTTTCTCCGGTGACGAGTACGGAGAGTTCCGACGGCGCGATACGCACGGCTCTGCTGAGTGCTTCTATCAGGTCGGGGTTGTCGCCCTTGATGTTATATGATCGTTTGAGTAGGTTTAGTTCTTTTGTGTCCATTGTTTCATGCTGTATGTTTGTTGTTTAAGGTATTGTCCGAGCAGTTCGGGTGTGTTGTGCGGTGTCATTTGTTCTGGCGTGATGGGTGCTCCGACGGATATTCTGAAGGTTTTGTTTTTGTTCCGGAACACTTCCGCGGGCAGCCGCAGGGTTCTAAGTCTCCAGTCGATCATTCCGAGGATGTTGAACAGTAGGCTGTTGTGTCCGTGGAAGTAGATGGGCAGTACGGGCACGTTGAGTTTCTGTATGATTCTCATCACGGAGGGTTGCCATTGCCGGTCTTCGATGCGTAGATTTGATGTGAATTTGGAGACGGCTCCGGCTGGAAAGAATCCGAGGGGGTGTCCTTGCTTGACGTGGCTGATTGCCTGTGCGATTCCCCGCATGCTTACTGCGCGTTTCTCCGGGTCGTTGGAGGCGAGCGCGTCGACGGCGATGAAGTTGGGCCGCATGGCGGAGATGTGGTTGAGGATCATGTTGACCATGACTTTGAAGTCGGGTCGTCGTTCTCCGATGATTTTGATGAGCATGATTCCGTCGAGCGCCCCGAAGGGGTGGTTGCTCACGGTGATGAATCCGCCTTGCGGAAGGTTGTCGAGGTGTTGCTGGCCGTTGATTCTGGTGGTTATGTTGAGTTCATTGAGCAGACCTTGCACGAAAGGCACTCCGGGTGTGGCGCAGTGGTTGCTGTGGGCGCTGTTGACTTTGTCGATGGCGAGGAATCTCATCAGTGCCTTTGTCAGCCGGGGCTTTCCGTCGAAGAAGGGCGCCATTTGCCGGATGTCGTCGTAGTTGAGAACGTCGGGTTTTATCGTGAGGTCGGTCATGTGTTGCGGGGATGGTTTGGTTTACGGGTGCAAAGGTAATGGATTATTTGGAATAATCTGACATTTTGGCATATTATTTGTCGGTTTTGTTTTTGCCGAGCGGTGGTTGTGTGGTTATAGAGAATTGATTGTCAGTTGGTTGATTCGTTCTTTGTGTTTGCCGGTACGGGTCCGAGAGTTTCCACCCGGATGGTGTCTTGCTGGATATTGGTGATTATGCAGTTGGAGTTACCTCTCCACGGTAGGCTGCCGTGGTAGCGTTGGTAGTCGACCACGAGGCGTCGTCCGTCGGCGCTCCATCGTTTGGCTTCCATGACGATGGAGTCGTTCGTGATGGTGAACGGGATGGTGTCCCGTCCGATGATTTCGTCGTCGGCGTAGGTGATGGTGAGCATGGTTCCCTCAACGCTTTTCATCATGGTTCCTTGCGAGACCACGCTGAGGATCCATCCTTTCATTTGCCCTTCCTCGTAGGGGTTGAAGTATCTCGCCCAAAGCCACCAGCAGAGTCCGAGTGTGAGTATCGCGATGGCTCCGAGCAGGATCAGTCGGAGTGTGTTGTGTCGTCGTTCGATGGTGGATTCGGCGATTTCTCGTTCTTCTCGTTCCTGTTCGGTTTCGACGTGTTGTTCGGTTTGCGGCTCGTTGGCCTGCTCGTCCATGAAGTGGTCGTTGAAGTTGTCGTCCATAATGGGGGTTATGTATTGTTGTTTCCGGTTTGTCTTTTCTCGAGTGTGATGCAGGCGAATGCCCATATTCCGAGGGCGATGATCAGCAGTTGCTGCACGCCCCAGACGAGCCATGCGAAGGCGGATGCCTGCGGGTGATAGGGTGTGCTGGGCGGGAAAGTCCCCACGCCGTAGATTGCCAGTCCGAATATGATGGCGAACTGCCATGGTCCGAGGCCTCCGTTGCTCGGCACGGCCATGCCGATGCTGCTGAGCACGAAAAGCACGAGTATTGCGATGGCGTCGAGGTTCTCGGTGAAGGTGAAGGCTTTCGCGGCGAGGTAGAGTTGCAGGTAGTAGCATCCCCAGATGAGGGCTGTGTAGAGCAGGAATGTCCACTTTCCTTTCATTCGGGCGATGGAGGCGAGTCCGTCCCAGAGGTTGGTGCCGGTGTTCCGCAGCGAGGCGATGATCCGGTTTTGCGATTTTGAGCGGTAGAGCCACATCAGCAGTGCCACGCCGGCGACGGTTGCGGCGATCAGGCCGGCGAGCATCCATCCGCCGAGGTTGCTACCGCTGTTGTTCTGGTCGAAGAATTTGACGAAAGCCTCGCGCGAGAGTATGAAAGAGATGAGCGTGAGAGCGGCTACGGCGACGGTGTCGCTCAGCCTGTCGCCAACGAGCGAGCCGAGCACGGCGGCGAAGGGTGCGTTTTGCCGTCGCGCGACGTATCCGGCGCGCCACACCTCTCCCAGCCGCGGGAAGAGCAGGTTGACGAAATAGGTTCCGAAGACGGAGTTGATGATCGGCAACAGCGGGGCGTTCACGCCGATAGCCCGCAGTTGCATTCTCCACCGAAGCCCCCGGAAGACGTGGCTGAGCACGCTCACGATGATGACGGGGATGAACCATCCGTAACTGACGTCTTGCCGCAGACTGGTCCGGATGGCTTGCAGGTCGACATTTTTATATAAAAACCAAGCCAATCCCACGCTCACGAGCACGGGAATGCCATACTTTATCAGGGCAGAAACTGTTTTTTTCACGCTTAAAAAGTTAAAAAACGCCGTCCGAGAGCAAAAAATCGGCTCAGATTGGCATAGTTTGGAGTAGATTTACTACCTTTGTAGGTTACAAAACATGCAAGGGTTGCATTTTGGCCGCAAAGTTACAAATTCTTGGCCAATAGGCAACGCGGATAACACAATTAATTGCACAACTTATGCAGGTAAGAGCCAAAAAATCACTCGGACAGCATTTTCTGACCGACCTCAGTATCGCCGGGCGCATCGCCGCGACGTTGGACGACCACCGCTGCCGTGCCACACTCGAAGTGGGACCCGGCATGGGGGTGCTCACCCGGCCATTGCTTGAGGGTGGCCATGACTTGCGCGTGGTGGAACTCGACCGCGAGAGTGTGGCATACTTGCGGCAAAACTTCCCCGAACTCGACGGACGAATCATAGAGCAGGATTTTCTGCGGCTTGACCTGAGCGACCTCTATCAGGGGCAGCCGATCAATATTATCGGGAATTATCCGTACAACATCTCGTCGCAAATCTTCTTCAAGGTGCTCGACCACAAAGACATGGTGGTGTGTTGCTCGGGGATGGTCCAGCGCGAGGTGGCTCAGCGTATCGCCGCCCCGCCGGGCGGGAAAACGCGTGGGATACTGTCGGTGTTGCTCCAGGCGTGGTATGACGTGGAATACCTTTTCACCGTTGATGAGCACGTGTTCAATCCGCCCCCGAAAGTGAAGTCCGGTGTGATCCGTCTCACACGCAACGGCGTTGACCGCCTCGACTGTGATGAGAAGTTGTTTAAAACCATTGTCAAAACCGCCTTCGGACAGCGGCGCAAAACGATGCGCAACTCCCTGCGGCCACTCCTGCCTCCGATGAGTGACGCACTCAGCCACCGGTATTTTACCCTGCGTCCGGAGCAACTCTCTGTTGAACAATTTATCGAACTCACACGCTTGATCACACAAGCGCGACAAACTCCAGAAGTATGAAAGAACTGTCTGCCGAATATATCGCCCAACTCAACGCCTTGATCGACCAGAAAGACGCGCAAGGTGTTTCACAAATGATTGCCGACCGGCATCCGGCCGACATCGCCGAAATCGTGAGCGACCTCAAGGCTCCCGAGGCGCTGTTCATACTCCAGCAACTCGACGACGAGACCGCCGCCGATGTCCTTGTCGAACTCGATGAAGACCAGCGGGGCGACCTGCTCGAGTTGATGCCCAATGAGGAAATCGCCGACAAGATCGAGCAGATGGATGCCGACGATGCCGTTGACGTGATTCAGGAACTCGATGAGGAAGACCGCGAAGAGGTCATCAGCCACATTGACGACGTGGAGCAGGCCGGCGATATCGTAGACCTGCTTCAGTATGGCGAGGACACCGCCGGCGGTTATATGAGTACCGAGATGGTGGTGGTTAACGAGAACATGTCAATGCCCGACTGTATCAAAGCCATGCGAGAGCAGGCCGAGGATATGGATGAGATTTACAACATCTACGTTGTTGATGACGACAATCGCCTCAAAGGCATATTCCCGCTCAAAACCACCATCACCAACCCCAGCGCCAGCCGGATCAAACATGTGATGGAACCCGACCCCATCTCGGTGAAAACCGACACGCCGATTGAGGACGTGGCGCTCGACTTCGAGAAATACGACCTTGTGGCCATGCCGGTGGTTGATTCAATCGGTCGCCTTGTGGGACGCATTACCGTTGACGACATCATCGACCTCGTGCGTGAACAGTCAGAGCGTGACTACCAACTCGCCTCGGGTATCTCCACCGACATCGAAACCGACGACAACATCTTCCGTCAAGTCCGGGCGCGACTGCCGTGGCTGCTCATCGGTCTGGCCGGCGGAATCCTCAATGCCCGAATCCTCGGCGGCTCGGAAGAGAACCTGCTTAGCGTACTGCCCGGAATAGCCTTCTTCATCCCCCTCATCGGTGGAACCGGCGGTAATGTCGGAACGCAATCCTCGGCTATTGTTGTGCAGGGTCTGGCCAACGGAAGCCTCGAACTGCAACAGTCCGGAAAGCACATGCTTAAAGAACTCGGTTTCGCGCTGATTATCGCTGTAGTGATCTCGGCTATGATTTACGCGTACAATTCTGTTTTCCCATCAGACTCTGACCGGGCCACCATCACGTCGTTGGCCGTGAGCATCTCGCTGTTCTGTGTGATTATGTTCGCCTCGCTGTTCGGCGCGATGGTTCCCATCATCCTTGAGAAACTCAAGATCGACCCCGCCCTCGCCACAGGCCCCTTTATACAGGTGACAAACGACATCGTCGGTATGTCCATCTATATGGCCGTGAGTACATGGCTCATCGGCGCATTGCCAAAAATGTTATGGTAATCCATTAATTAGAAAACAACTATGGATAATAAACGAACATACGTCTCTTTCGACTGGGCGCTCAAGCGTCTTTTGCGCGACAAGGCCAACTTCGGAGTGTTGGAGGGCTTTATCAGCACGCTGCTTGACAAAGACCTTAAGATCAACCGCCTGCTTGAGAGCGAGAGCAACCGCGAGCATGCGGATATGAAACAGAACCGGGTTGACATCCTCGCCGAGGACACCTCCGGCGCGCTCTATATCATTGAGGTACAGAACAACAACGAGTACGACTTTTTCCAGCGCATGCTCTTCGCCACGAGCAAAGTCACGGCCGAGTATCTCACAAAGGGCGATGAGTACGAGCGCTTGAGGAAGGTGTACAGCATCAACATCGTCTACTTCGACCTCGGAGTGGGTACGGACACCGTCTACAGGGGTAAAACGACATTTGTCGGGATCCACAACAACGACATCCTCAACCTCAGCCACATACAGCAGCAGAAGTTCGGAGTGGAGAAAGTGTGTGACATTTTTCCCGAGTACTTCATTCTGAAGGCCAACGACTTTGACCG
>CACYCT010000122.1 GCA_902772965.1 uncultured Bacteroidales bacterium
CAGCGGGGGCGTGTGTGCTACTAAAGGACCGGTGGCGGGCAGAGGATTGGGAATGAATACCGCCCGGCTAACGTTCCTCTTCGAGGCTCCTATGCTATATGTTTTTAGAATTTTACCTTATCAGGTCTTTACTTTTTTTGACACACCCTCTTTTTGTTCGTGGTTTGTCAATGAAAACAGCGGAATCACTCAAAGGCGTTCCAGCCTTGCGCGCGAAGGGCGATCTCGGTTTCGTCGCGGGTAATCATGGCCGCGCCGAGGTCGGGTTTGGTGATGTGGCCGATGATGTGGGCGGTGGTCATGTTTTTCACCCGCTCGTGGTCGGACAACGGCACGGTGAACAGCAACTCGTAATCCTCGCCGCCGTTCATCGCCGCCGTAACGAGGTTCATGTTCAGTTCCTCGGCCATGATGGCGGTCTGATAGTCGATGGGAATGCGGTCTTCATACACCCGGCACCCCACACCGGAGGCTTTGCAGATGTGAAGCAGTTCGCTCGACAGGCCGTCGCTGATGTCCATCATCGCCGTGGGCTTGACACCCAGTTTGCGCAGTTCCTCGATCACGTCGCGCCGGGCCTCGGGTTTCAGTTGGCGCTCGAGCAGGTACTCACGTCCGGCGAAATCGGGTTGGAATTCCTTGTCATTCACCTCACCGGCCACTTTCCGCTCGCGTTCAAGCAGTTGAAGCCCCATATACGCCGCGCCGAGGTCGCCGCTTACGAGAATCAGGTCGGTATCGCGCGCTCCGGAGCGGTAAATGATTTGGTCGGCAGGCGCGGTTCCGATGGCGGTGATGCTGATGAGCAGTCCGGTTACGCTCGCGCTGGTGTCGCCGCCAACGAGGTCCACGCCATATTGCTCGCAGGCAAGATAGATGCCGGAATAGAGTTGCTCGATGTGCTCAATGGTGAATCGCTTGCTGATGCCGAGGCTGACGGTGATTTGGCGCGGTGTGCCGCCCATGGCGTAGATGTCGCTCAGGTTCACCACCACGGCTTTGTAGCCGAGGTGTTTCAACGGCACATATGTCAGGTCGAAGTGAATGCCCTCGAGCAGGAGGTCGGTGGTGACGAGGGTTTGCTCCGCTCCGTGGTCTATCACGGCGCAGTCGTCACCTATGCCGCGCTTGGTGGAACTCTGGCGCAGGGGGAAATCTTTGGTAAGGCGGTCAATCAGGCCGAACTCACCTATGGTCGAGATTTCGGTTTCAGTCATATGTGCCGGTTAGAGTTCTTCGAAGCTTGCGATGAGCCGCTCGATGATGAAAGTCATCTTGGGTTCGGCCGCGGCCGCGGCTTTCTGCACTTCCTCGTGCGACACTTTCTCGATGTGTCCCTCGTTACCCATGTCGGTGATGACGCTGATTCCGAACACTTCCATGTCGCCGTGCCGGGCGACGATAACTTCGGGCACGGTGCTCATACCCACGCAGTCGCCGCCGATACGCCAGAAGTAGCGGTACTCGGAGGGAGTCTCAAATGTGGGGCCTTGCGTGCCCACGTAGGTGCCTTCCTGGAGTTCGATGTTGTTCTCGCGTCCGATTTGCCGTGCCTTCTCGATCAGGCGCTCGCTGTAGGTGTGTCCCATGCCGGGGAAACGCGGGCCGAGCTCGTCGAAGTTTTTCCCGCGCAAGGGGTGTTCGGGGAAGAGGTTGATGTGGTCGGTGATAATCATCAGGTCACCGATCTTGAATTTGGGGTTCATGC
The DNA here is from genome assembly GCA_902772965.1 of uncultured Bacteroidales bacterium. Lineage (GTDB taxonomy): Bacteria > Bacteroidota > Bacteroidia > Bacteroidales > Muribaculaceae > Sodaliphilus. The sequence goes on from CACYCT010000122.1 coordinate 1,709, forward strand.
CTCCGGAGGCGTTGCTCACGAAGAGGGTTTTCACGCCGAGTGCTTTCATCACGCGAATGGGGAAAGTCACATCGCGCATTTCGTAGCCTTCATAGTAGTGGAAACGTCCCTGCATCGCCATGACGTATTTTCCGCCGAGGGTTCCGAAGATGAGGCGTCCCGAGTGTCCCTCCACGGTGGAGACGGGGAAGTTGGGTATGTCGGTGTAGTTGATAACCTTATCGATTTGTATACGCTCAATGAGGTTTCCTAATCCGGTTCCGAGGACGATGCCGGTTTTAGGTAGCCGGTCGAGTTTTCCTTTAAGGAAGTCGGCCGTGTTCTGGATTCGCTCGAGGTAGTTCATATGTGCATTGGGTTTGTGGATTAATATCGTCAGTTTATTTCGGCTTCGGAGGCTTCGATCAGCCGGGTGAGGTGTGTAATGAAGTCGGAGCCTTCGTGCTGGAGCATGCCGATACGGATGGGGATATAGTAGATGATGTTGCGCATCGTCGGAGGGTAATAGGGGTTATTGAGGATGCGCACCATGTCTTTTTCGGTTGTGATGATGAATTTGCGTTGTCCGGGGAGTTGCTCAAACACGCGGAAGATGTCGGCGAAGTCAGCCCGGGTGAAGTAGTGGTGGTCGTCGTAGTGCATCACTTTCACCGTCGCGGGGAATGTTCGGAGGTATCTCACGAGGGGTTTGGCGTTGGCGATGCCGGTGACGCAGAGCACGGTGTCGGACGTTTGGAGCCAGCGCAGGGTCGACAGTTCGGGGTCGGGCACGGGGAAGACGGGCACGGGGTCGGCATAGCGGATGTTGGAGAAGAACAGGCCCTGATAGGGGAACAGTCCGAGGTTCTCGGTCAGTGTCCTTATGTCAACCGGGGCGATGTCGCTCGGGCATTTGCTCACCACCACGATGTCGGACTGCAGCAGTCGCTGGGTGGGCTCGCGCAGTTGTCCAAGTGGAAGCAGTCGGTCGTTGAACGGCGGCCGCGTGTAGTCGACCAGCACGATGTTCACCTTCGGCTTCACCCATCGGTGCTGGAATGCGTCGTCGAGCAGGATAAGGTTGATGGATGGGTCGATTTTCAGCAGTTCGCGTATGCCTTTGCGCCGGCTCTCGCACACGGCCAGTTGAATCAGTCCGTTGTATTTGCGGAAAATCTGGTAGGGTTCGTCGCCGATGTCTTTGGGCGAGAGCGAGTCGGTGGCGAGAATGAATCCGTGCGTGACGCGCTTGTAGCCCCGGCTGAGCACGGCGATGCGGTATTGCCGGCAAAGGGCCGCGATGATATACTCCACGTGGGGCGTTTTTCCGGTGCCACCGACGGTGATGTTTCCCACGCTCACCACCGGCACATCGAAGGTTTCCGATTTCAAGATTCCCCGGTCAAACAACCAGTTGCGCGTCCACACCACAGCGCCGTAGACCCATGAGAAAGGGGTCAGAATGGCGTTGAGTACGGATTGCCGCTGTTGCTTGGTGAGGATTTTCTTGATATCGAAAGCCATAGCGGATCAGAACTCGATTTTACCGTTTTCCATCAGGCAGAGCACGTGGTGGCGGTTGAGGATGGTTTGCAGTTCTTTATGCCACTGATAGAGGAAGCCCATCTCGCCTTGCAGGCGCGCTTCGTATTGCTGCGCCATGAGTTTGTCGAGCATGGCGCGCCAGTCGGTTTCCAGGGCGGGATAGTTCTGCGTCTTGATGTCACCGTCCTTCAGTCCGGCTTTCTTGCCTACCCAGGCGATGGCGGCGTCGAGGTCGCCGAGTTCGTCAACGAGGCCGATTTTCTTGGCCGTGATTCCGTCCCAGACGCGGCCTTCGGCAATGGTCTTTATACTGTCTTGGCTCACCTTCCGGCCTGTGGCGCAACGTTTGGTGAACAGATCGTATCCGGCGTTGATCATCCGTTGAATGGCGGCGCGTTGGGTGGCCGTCAGGCGTTTGGTGGTGATACCGAGGTCGGCGTTGGCGTTGGTTTTCACCACGCTGGTTTTCACGCCGAGTTTGTTCTCCGCAAGGTCTTGGAAGCAGGGAATCACGCCGAAGATACCGATGGAGCCAGTGATAGTTGTCGGCATGGCGAAAATGCGGTCGGCTCCCGCGCTGATGTAATAGCCACCCGAGGCGGCGTAATCGCTCATCGAAACGGCGAAGGGTTTACCGGTTTTCTTGAACTCTTCCAGAGCGTGCCACATCTGCTCGCTTCCGAAGGCGCTTCCGCCGGGCGAGTTCACGCGCAGCACGAGGCCTTTCACGTCGTCGTTCTTGGCCAGGTCGAAGATTTCCTCGCTGAGTTGCTCGGTGTCGATACCGGAAGAGGAGCCCATCGGTCCGCCGCCGGCGTCAATCTCACCCACGGCGTAGAGCACGGCCACGTGCTCGCCCGAGGCGGCCTCCTCAATGTCGGTGACATAACTGACAGGTTCAACCAGACGCTCACTGAGGTCGTCGTCGGCCTTAAGTCCGATGAGCGCGCGCAGGTGGTCTTCCATCTCGTTGCGGTAGAAGAGTTTGTCCACGAGGTGATCTTTGAGCAGGGAGTCGGTCGGTTGGGTCACGAGCACACTGTCGACCATGGTGTTGAACTTGACGGGGTCGATTTTACGGGCTTTGGCCATGCTTTCGCTCATAACGCCCCAGATACTGCCCATGTAGTGGAGTTGCTGCTCGCGGTTCTCAGGCGAGATGCTGTCGAGCATATACGGCTCTACGGCGCTTTTGAAGCGGCCCACGCGAATCACCTGCATCTCCACACCCACTTTGTCGAACAGCCGCTTCAAGTATGGAGTGGCCGAGGCCATTCCGTGCACGTCCACGGCACCGATGGGGTTGAGGAAGATGCTGTCGGCGGCGGTGGCGAGGTAGTAGTCGCCCTGGTCGTAACCTTCGTTGCCGTAGGCGATAATCCACTTGCCTGATTTCTTAAACTTCACCAGCGCGTTGCGGAGCAGTTCGCGCGAGGCGGGAGCAGCCGACGAGCCGTCGCATTCCAGATAAATACCTTTAATCTTGTCGTCCTCGGCGGCCTTCTCAATGGATTTGACAAGGACTTGAAGAGAGGTGGTTTGCGGCAGATTTCCCTGCACGAGTTGCATCATCGAGGTCTCGGCCGTTCCCGCACGCTCGATAATCTCGCCCGACAGTTGCAGGTGCAGAACAGAGTTGTCCTGTACTTTGGCGGTAGACTTGCCCGATGAGGCGGAGATACCGACCATCGTGATAGAGAAAATGACAGATGTTATAAAAAACAACATCAGAGCCAGCGTCACGCCCACGAACGAGCCGCAAACGATGAGCAGAAATTTTTTCATCATAGCCGTATGGATTTATGTGTTTTAATATCAGTTAGTTATTTAAATCACCCTGACGTAGTCGGGGTTAATCAAGCAAAGATAAGCATTATTTCTCACCTGCCGTCAATTTTTCGGCATTTTTTTGAAAAAACTTAAGATGGGTTCTATAAAGTGACCCAACCCGACCGAAACATCAGACTTTCTTTTGGGAATTTATAGAACCCACCTTATAATTTCCCCAAATCAACGCTACGGTAAGCACCGCGCTCAGGAGCGCCATCACGGGGAAACCGCCGTCGTCGGGCAGACCGATCCGGTCAACCTGCGCGGCATCAATCAGGCCGATGTTCCCCAAATAGGAGGCGACAACTACGGTGGCGTTATTGAGCGTGTGCGCGATAATCGGCACCCACAGCGAGCGCGACCACAACAGCAGGAATCCGAGCCACGCCCCGAGCAGCAACCGCGGCACAAAGCCGAAGAACTGGAAATGAATCGCACTGAAAATCAGCGCCACCACCCACACCATCGTCACCCGATGACGGCTTCCCTCGCAGAGCATCTGCTGCATCGCCCCGCGGAAGAAAATCTCCTCGCTCAATCCGGCCATAAACGCGACAACAAATAGGGTGGAAAGAAGTTGACCAACCGTGTGAATGTCCAGAATCCGCTCGGTCATCGCCGCGGCGGCATCTTCCATCTGGCGCATCATCTGCTCCAAGGCGGCGAACGCGGCCGGGAAACTCACCGACTTGTTCCACTCCACAATCCAGTTCATCGCCGGCAGTGAAACCGCCCATACGGCCACCACAACGGCAATCGCCCGCCACGACGGAGCCGCGAGCAAGCCCATCCGGTGCAGCGGACGACGGAAGCACAACGCCATCGCCGCGATCGCCGGAGCGATGAACACAAACACGTCTTGCAGGAATGTCACCGTTTTGATATGGTTCACCACATCATCTTTAAACAGCAGATAAGAGATCACCGAAACGGCGAGAAACCCCACCATCGCCGCGCAGAGCAGAATCAGCACGCGAACGGCGGGCGAGAACTTTGAATCGGAAGGACTTTTTTCCATAGTGTTTCGCAATTAATTCCGCAAATTTACTGCAATTCGCCCGAACTATACAAAATCACGCAGCAAAAAAGTGATTAGAAAAAACGCCGAGGGGGAAGACGTAGTAGTGAGCAGAAAACGCCGCGGGCAAGGCTGGACGAAGACCCGACTTCGCGCGGAATTCCCCACGCTCTCCCGCGATACAACGGAAGTATATCAGAGTTGGCAATGGGTTAAGAAATGAAGCGGGCCGGTCGGGCAGTGTTGCCCGGCAGGCCCGTATGACAGGGGTCGGTCTTAAGAAGGGTTCTATAAATTGCTCGAGTCGCGTTGGAGGCAGATGACGAGCAGATTTTGATTCAACGCCGCGACATAGTAGCGGGCTACAGATCAAGAAGTTGAAAAAAACATGCCGACAGGTGGTCCAACACGACCGATACTTTCATATTACATTCGGAATTTATAGAACCCACCTTAAATCAATTATTGCATGCCGAGGATGATGTTGAGCATAATGTTCTGGTCGGCGACATCCACCTTCATGTCCTCGTTGAGGTCTCCCAACTTGTAGCACCAGATGTAGCACGAGGCGGTGTTTCCGGCACTGTCGGAGGCGGTTACGGCCACCATACCGTTTTTCAGCGCTGTCACCACACCGTTTTTGTCCACCGATGCCACTGTCGGGTCGGTCACAGTCCATGTCACGGGCGTCTCGGCTGTATTGCTCAGTTGGAGCGTTTGGCCGGTTTGGAGTTTGGCCATGTTCTGGTTCAGAACCACGCCGGCGCAGGCGTTCACTGTGACGTGGCAAGTCACTTTTCTGTTGGCCACGGTAGCCGTGATGTCGCATTCTCCCTCACCGGTGGCGATCACCTCGCCTTTAGGACCTACAGAAGCCACCAACGGGTTTGTGGTCGACCATATGGGGCTGAGCACGGTGGTTTCGGGGTTGAGTGTGACCGACAGTGTGTCGAGGTCACCCTTGTTCATCGTCAACGACTGTTTGTTCAGGCTCAGGGTGAAGTCCTCGTACGTATAAATTGCGCAACGTGCATAGGCTGCGGGCTCATCAGCCGCGGAAGCAAAGATACTGCACGAACCGCTTCCGACAACTGTCACAACACCATTGTCGTCAACCTCGGCCACATCCGGATTTGTGGAGCACCACTTAATGGAAGCATTTGGTTTTACTTTACGCGTGGCCACAAGAGGCATGGATTGTGATTTCATCATGGTCAACTCAGTGTAATTCAACGTTACCTTTTCTAAAGGTGCCTGGTTGATGTTGTAGAAGTTTTTCCAGTAAGGCGCGTTGCGGTAGGCATCCACACAACCCTCGGGAACAATTAGCGTACCTTCATATGCGCTGGCACTGAAAAAATTAGACGTGAGGGTCGGTGGCACTTCAGCGTAGCAATACACCGTTTTCGCTGATTGAGATTTACTGCTGGCATTGTGCCAAGAAAAAGCGGTGATTCCGCAACCAAGGGTTAATGTCTCTGTAGAGCTGACGAGAGGCGCATTATTACGGCCAAGGCCTAAAAAAGTGAGGTTGCGGACTGCGTCGGGCCAGCCGGTAGTTACCCACCATTCAATCCAAGGGTGCGTTGTGAGGTTGGCCAATGGGCATCCCAGAATACTAAAGCTTTCAAGAGATGTAACCGAAAATGGTATTGCAAGAGTATTCAGTGAGCTAGATTCAAAGGCACTTCCTCTGAAGTATCTAACAGAGTTAGGAATGATTACCTTCTTCAAGGCTTTCTTATCAGAAAAAGCTTTATTGCCAATCTCGCGGACTTTGTAGGTTACGCCGTTGTAAGTGACCCTTGCCGGTATTTCAACAACCTCGGTATTGGGGCCACCAGTGACACGAACCTTTGTGCTGTCGATTGTCGAGTAGGATATACCATCCACAACAAAACTCTCGGCGGATGTTGCCACCGCCGTTAGCGTAAGTGCGATGAGTAAAATTAGTTTTTTCATTTGTTGTTTTGTTTAGGGTTTTGGTAAAAGCCGGAAACAAATCTGTTTGCCCGGAGTAAAAAGTTTTAAAAGGTTTTGCTTCGTAGCATTCTCAGGCCGGCTCCGAAATGGCTCGTCAGAAGAATTTCATATGCCATATATAGAGTGAGGACTTTAGAGAACCGGCCCGCGTGTAAATCTCAGTATTATACCATAGGCGTGAATTGATGTTATGCTCCGCCTCGGCAGTCCGGTCGGGGCGGGGGTACGACAGAGAAAGCGCGGACTGCTTTATGCCACGCTTTGTAGTTTGATGGTCGTAGGAAAAACCAGTATCACAAAAAGGGGAATATAGTCGCAGCCCGCGCCTATAGCGCGGAAACCGCCGTGCTATCCTCTTGTGATAATAGTGTGAAAATTTCCTACGTTTTCAAACTACAAGAATAAGCATAACGCTTTCGTAACAACGATGTTCGTGAAATCCGCAATGGAAATCACGCCGCAAAGTTACACTTTTTGTTTTATTCCACCAAATTATTTATCAGAAATCACACAAAAAAACCACGGCAATTTCATTTAAAAAAGTTTTTGAAGGCGAAAGATGGGTCATTTTTTATAGAAAATCACTAAATTTGCACGCAGCGATG
>CACYCT010000123.1 GCA_902772965.1 uncultured Bacteroidales bacterium
GGTCCGTAGAATGCGGCCTCACCGGTTTCCTGACGCGCTTTGAGACCTTTCTCCTCGCAGGCTTCGATGATGGCGCGCTGGGCTTTCTCCCAGTTCTCGTCGCTGCCGACGTATTTTTCGGGGTGTGCGGGGTCGCGCAGGGAGATTTGCGCCTCGTATTCGAACCCGAAAATGCGGAAGATGAACGAGATGATGTCCATCACGCCGAGGAATTCGGCCTTGAGTTGATCGGGTGTGCAGAACAGGTGGGCGTCGTCCTGGCAGAAGCAGCGCACGCGGGTAAGTCCGTGGAGTTCACCGGACTGCTCGTAGCGGTACACGGTTCCAAACTCTGCGAATCGCAGCGGCAGGTCGCGGTAGGAGCGCGGGGCGGTGCGGTAGATTTCGCAGTGGTGGGGGCAGTTCATGGGTTTGAGCAGGTATTCCTCGTCTTCCTCGGGTGTGTGGATGGGCTGGAAGGAGTCCTTGCCGTATTTGGCGTAGTGTCCGCTGGTGACGTAGAGCATTTTGTTGCCGATGTGCGGGGTCACCACCTGCATGTATCCGTATTTCTTTTGGATGCGCGCGAGGAAGTCCTGAAGCCTGTTGCGCAGGGCGGCGCCTTTGGGCAGCCACAGAGGCAGTCCCGCGCCGACGTTCTGCGAGAAGGCGAACAGTTCCATCTCTTTGCCGATTTTGCGGTGGTCGCGCTTCTTGGCCTCCTCAAGCAGGACGAGGTACTCGTCGAGCATCGATTTTTTCGGGAACGAGATGCCGTAAACACGCACGAGTTGTGGTCGTTTCTCGTCTCCGCGCCAGTACGCGCCGGCGAGCGAGAGGATTTTCACGGCCTTGATGGGCGCCGTGGAAGGGATGTGCGGACCGCGGCAGAGGTCGGTGAAGTTACCCTGTGTATATGTGGTGATGTGTCCGTCTTCAAGTTCGGAGATGAGTTCGCATTTGAGCGTCTGTCCGCCGTCGCCGAAGAATTTGAGCGCGTCGGCTTTCGAGATGTCGCTTCGTGTGACGGATTCTTTCCGCGCCACGAGTTCCATCATTTTCTTCTCGATTTTCTCGAAGTCGGCGCTGGTGATGGTGTGTTCTCCGGGGTCGATGTCGTAGTAGAACCCGTTTTCTATGGCCGGTCCGATACCGAACTGCACGCCGGGATATAGTTCTTGGAGTGCTTCGGCGAGCAGGTGCGATGAGGTGTGCCAGAAGGCGTGTTTGCCCTCGGGGTCTTCCCATTTGTAGAAGCGGATTTCTCCGTCTTCGTTAATCGGGCGGGCGATGTCCCATTCTTGCCCGTTGAGAGAGGCAGCCAGAATGTTACGAGCCAGTCCGCTGCTGATGCTTTCGGCAATCTGAACCGGAGTCGTGCCGGCCTCAAACTGCTTCACGTTTCCGTCAGGAAATTTAATGTTGATCATAATATTATAATGTATTATCGGCGTCGTGCCATACGAACGGCACCACAGCGCGGGGTTACAAATATCCGGCAAAGGTACAACATTTTCGCCGCCCACGTGCCACCTTGCCGCGTTTTTTTGCCCGGATTGAAGAAAAAGCCCCTTTCGGCTGACTGTTAACCGGAAGGGGTATGTCCTGGTGGCGGATGCGGATCGCGCCGGGTCGGGTTATTGGGGCGAGTTGTGGTCCTCGGCCGGTATCTTGAACGTGATCGGCAGGGTGTACCACACGCGGACGGGCTCGCCGTTCAAGTAGGCGGGGGTGAAGCCGCTGAGCAACCGGCACACGCGCACGGCTTCGGCATCAAGGTCTTTCGACACCGAGCGCACCACCTTTGTCTCACTCACGCTGCCGTCTATCTCAACGATGAACTGGACAATCACTCTACCCTCGATGTTGTTCTTCTCCGCTTCTTCGGGATAGGTGAGGTTATCACACAGAAAAGCCAGCAGGGCGTCGGTTCCGCCGGGATATGCCGGCATCGCTTCTGGCGATCGGTAGACTTGGCTGTAGTCGATCTGATTGGAGTCGGACAGGCGGGCCGGATTGTCGGCGGCAGTGCGCGACACTGTGGCGGTCTGGGCGTATGCCACCGCGGGTAGCAGGATTGCCAGGCAGAGCAGGGTCAGGTGTCTCATAGTGGTTCGGGGTGATAATGGTGATGGTTTAAGGTGGTGTCGCGGTGGGCTCCGCGGAATGGTCCACGCGCGTCGCGCGCGTTGCCATCCTCGTCGACGGTGAAGGTGGCGTAGTCGGCGTCTTCTACCAGTTCGCCGAGGTACCAGATGTGTTTCTTGTCGCGACTATAGAGGTGTTTCCAATCGTCGTCATATGTGGCGGGGTCGGCAAGGGGGAGGGGTTTTCCGAATCGGTAAACGTGGTTGCGGTCAACGGCGATGTTCCATGTCTTGACTTTAAACGTGGGCATGTCGGCTTCGATCCGAAGGCTGTCGTAGTAGGCGTATTTTCGGTCGGCTGCCCACATGTCGTCATCGTTCCATTTCAGGACTTTGAAACTGGCCATGTCGGCCACGTGGAGAGGCCGGTTGCGGTAGTAGTAGTCATTCTTGTCGCGGAAGAGGGGGTACCGGTCGGCCTCGAGCGTGGCGATGTGTACGCCTTCGACCCGCTGGCTTTTGAAAAACGCGGCGTTGCGGTCGTGTCCGAGCCAGTCGTTGACGGGTTTGAACGAGGATGGGTCGACGCCGGGTAGGGTGTCGTAGAGGCGCCCGAAGGAGAAAGTCCAGTGGCTGTAGCAGATGGTGCCGTCGCGGTTGACGTATTCTCCGGAGTCGGAGCATGCGGCGAGGCTGAGCAGCGCGAGCGCGTAGGCGGTCAGGTGAAGGAGGGTTTTCATAGTGTTGCGCGTTTGCGCACAAAGGTATGAAAGAAATCGCAATCGGCAAAATGTTTTTGCGTGAATAAAAAAGGGCGCGTCGTTTTTGCACGGCGCGCCCTTGGCTATCAGATGAGTCTTAGAAGATTACTTTTCTCATTTTGGGAAGGTGCTTGACCAGCCTTCGGTCTGCTTGACACCCCAGTTGGAGTTGATTTCGCTTTCGGGGATGGGGTAGACCAGGTCGGAGATGTTGTAGTTGTTGTAGGTGAACTTGACGTTGGGCGCTTCGATGGCCTCGACTTGTGCGGGGTCACCCCAACGGCGGAGGTCCCAGAGGCGGAGTCCTTCCTGGAAGAGTTCGCGTGCGCGCTCGTCTTTGATGAAGGCGTAGAGCGCGGCGGCATCTGCGGGCAGGTCGGCGGTGGAGGTGATGGCGAGGTTACGTTTGGCCACGACCAGAAGCGCGTTCTTGGCGGCGTCGAGTTGGTTGAGTTTCAGGTTGGCCTCGGCGAGGATGAGGTGCATCTCGGGCGCGTTGACGAGGTAGTTTGTCGCGTAGGCGGCGTTGCCCGATGTGTAGTGGTGGAATTTACCTCCGGCGTACACGGGAACGGTTGCTGTAGAGGTGGCTCCCATGTCCATGATGACGGTACGCACGTCTTGCTCGCCGTACATCGCCTGGAGTTTGGGGCTGGGCGAGAAGTTGTAGGTTGTCCACAGCGTTCCGCAGGAGTTGGCGCTCCAGTTCTGGCTCGAGTTGATGTCGAGGAAGAAGTAACTCTCGGTGTTCGAGGCTCCTCCGTTGTAGAGTGCTTTGTAGGCCTCTTTGGTGTATGCGAGTTTCGTTACGCCTCCGTCGGCGATGGCTTTGGTTGCCCAGTTTTTGGCTTCCTGCCAGTTCTCCATGTACAGGTTGACGCGTGCGAGCAGTCCCTCAACGGCGGCCTTACCGATGTAGCATTTGTCATCGCGGTCTCCGCCGGCTTTGTCGAAGTGGGCGAGCGAGTTATTCAGGTCGGAGAGGATCTGGCTGTAGCATTGTCCCACAGTAGCCCGCTCGACGTTGGTCAGCGCGGGGATGGGTTCTTCCGAGATGACAATGCCGACGTTTCCGGAGAAGTCTTTTCCGTTGACTTTGATCTGGTGTCCGAAGACATTTGTCATGTTCAGGTATGCGTAGGCGCGCAGGGCGTAGGCTTCTGCCATGCACACGTCGAGTGTGGCCTTGTCGGCGTCGTTTGCGGAGCCGTAGAGGTCGTTTCCGGCCTTGATGATGCGCGAGGAGTAGTCAGACACTTTGTAGCCGTATTCCCAGATGTATTCGAGGTAGAGGTCGGTTGTGGTGACGGAGTAACGGTACATTCCGTCCCAGTGTCCGGTGAGTCCGTTCCAGTAACTGAGGTCGGTGGGGATGTCACCGATCATGGTGGCATAGTTACCGGAGAAGTATCGGTTGAACAGTGCGTTGTAGACGCCCGTGAGTGCGACGTTTACGTTCTGGGCGCTGTTCAGGCCGCCGTCCACGTCGATGCCACGGTAGTAGTCGGTGTCGAGGAAGCTGTTGCCGCACGAGCCCATGCCGAGGCACAACATCGCGGCAATCACACCTTTAAAAATATATTTCTTCATAGTGAATGTCTTTTTAAGTTATATTGTTTGAACTACAATGGTTTAGAACGTGATTTGCAATCCGGCCATGAGTGTGGTGTTGGCTGGATACTGCCATGCGATTTGTCCGCTGGCGAACGTTTCGGGGTTGTAGCCGATGAAGCTCTTTGCGGTCCAGGTGTACACGTTGTCGGCCGAGACGTAGATGCGCAGTTTCTCGATGAGCGCTTTCTGTGTGATGTGCTGCGGCAGGGTGTAACCGAGTTGGATGTTGCTCA
>CACYCT010000124.1 GCA_902772965.1 uncultured Bacteroidales bacterium
AGGAAGTTATTGACAAATTAGCCGAGTGGGGTGGTCAGGTGATTGATGTGCCTTATACCAAAGGAATCTCGTCGTCAATGCTCAACGAGCGCCTGAAAGAGATTGGCACTACGCCCGATGTGCGTATGAAGCGCCTTCGCCGATTAATTAACGCTAAGAAGATTGTTCGCATTTGTGAGTCGCACAGTGGATTAACCGGGCTGATTATCGAAAACACCTCGGTGGTAATTAACAATATGAAGCGCGAGTTTGACGGGATGTGGGCCAGTTCGCTAACCGACTCAACCAGCAAGGGAAAACCCGATATTGAAGCCGTAGACCTCACCACCCGCCTGCACGATCTTAACGATGCCCTTGAAGTCACCACAAAACCCGTGATTTTCGATGGTGACACCGGTGGAAAACCCGAGCACTTCGTTTTCACTGTTCGCACCCTTGAACGACTGGGAATCTCGGCCATTATCATTGAGGATAAAGTAGGGCTGAAGAAGAACTCCCTCTTCGGCACCGATGCGTTGCAAACCCAAGACACGATTGATTCGTTTTGTCATAAAATTCAGTCGGGCAAGCTCGCCCAGATCACGCCCGATTTCATGATTATCGCCCGTTGTGAAAGTCTGATTGCCGGAAAGTCGGTTGAAGATGCTCTTGAGCGTTGCTTCGCTTATGTGAAAGCCGGAGCCGATGGCATTATGATTCACAGTAAAAACAGGTCGGGCGAAGACATCAAAGAGTTCTGCCTCCGTTTCCGCGAGCAAGAACCGACTGTACCCATCGTTGTTGTGCCTACCACCTATAACCACATCACCGAGGACGAACTCGCGTCGTGGGGTGTGAACGTGGTTATCTACGCCAACCATATGCTCCGCGCCGCATATCCGGCAATGGTGAAATGCGCCGAACTGATTCTTGCCAATGGACGGTCGTTTGAGGCCAATAGTCTGTGTATGCCCATCAAAGAAATTCTTGAACTTATCCCGGGAACAAAATGATATCACCAAAGCTTTTTTACAACCTACTCCTCGGGCATTCGATAAATTTCTACACTGGAGTGCCGGATTCGTTGTTGAAAAACCTGTGCGCTTACATTAGCGATTGTGCGCCTAAAGAGCATAACGTAATCGCGGCCAATGAGGGCGGCGCGGTTGCATTGGCGGCCGGTCATTATCTCTCAACAGGGAGGATTCCGGTGGTGTATATGCAGAACTCAGGTTTAGGAAACACGGTGAACCCCTTGATGTCACTGACCGACAAACAGGTGTACCACATCCCTGTGTTGTTGGTCATTGGTTGGCGTGGAGAGCCCGGCGTGAAAGACGAGCCTCAGCACCGAAAACAAGGTCTTGTTACTACTGATCTGCTCACTGCAATGGGTATCAAATACGAGATTCTGACTGATGACGAAGCCAATTTGGACGTGCAGATCAACCGTGCCGTGGAATATATGCGAACCACCGGCGAGGCTTTCGCATTTGTGGTGAGAAAAGGAACTTTCGACTCCTACACGCTTCATAGAACTGATTCTCCCGAACTGTCGCTAACCCGCGAGCGTGCGATTCAAATGGTGGCCGACTCAGTTGGGGATAAAGATGTTGTTGTCTCAACCACTGGAATGATTTCTCGCGAGTTGTTTGAGTATCGTGTGGCGAGAGGAAAGGGGCACGAGCAGGATTTTCTCACAGTCGGTTCGATGGGGCACGCCAGTCAAATCGCTTTGGGGATAGCCACAGCACAGCCCACCCGGCGTGTGTTTTGTTTTGACGGCGATGGCGCAACGATTATGCACACCGGCAATATGGCTATTGTTGGGCAACTCGCACCGAAAAACTATTATCACATCGTGTTCAACAATGGTGCTCACGACTCTGTGGGAGGTCAGCCTACGGTGGGACTGAGCATAGATATTCCCGCTATCGCGAAAGCGTGTGGCTATAAGACCTGTTGTAGCGTGGATAACGAAAGCGACCTTGTTCGGGCATTGAAGGATTTGCCCCAGTGCCAGACACCGTATATGCTTGAAGTGAAGGTGAAGCGAGGTGCTCGTGCTGACCTTGGACGCCCCACTACCACACCTGTTGAAAACAAAAATGCCCTGATGTCGTTTCTTTCTGAGAAGTAATGATGTAATATACTCAAACATGGATGGAAAGCAAAATTACGCGCTTCATTCGAAAGGGCATTCGTTACTCCTACCTTCATTTATGGCAGTATCGGACGATAGAGCGGGTGCAGCTCCGCCGCGTGGCTCAAGTGGCTGCGCGCGGCAAGGCGCGCGTGGTGATTTTGGCGATGAGTGTTCCCATGTGGCGTTATCAGCATCTGTACGAAGAATTGAGCCCTGACGAGCGGTTTGAGGTGAAAGTGGTACTTTCACCATGTCTAAATCTGGAATCCGAACACCAACGTGCCGACTTACAGGGAATGCGTGAATATCTTAACCGCAGAAACGTGTCCTACCATGATTTCAACCTTGACACCTTTACCGGCTATGATTTCACTGAGTTTGACCCCGACATCGTGTTCTATCCCCAGCCCTACGAACACTTGCTCTGCCCCGAGCACGACTGCCTGCGGCATTATGACAGGTTGCTATGTTACTATCCATATACCTTTATGTTGGGAAACGGAAAATTTTTCTACAACTTCCATTTCCACAACCTTGCGTGGCGACTGTACTACACCAACGAGCAAATCCTGCAAGAGGCGCAGAAAACGGCATGGAATCGCGGACGGAACGTGCGTATCGTCGGTTATCCCACCGCAGATGATTTCTCCAAGCCGACGTTCTCTGACCCGTGGAGAGTCATCAACGACGGCCGGCCGCGAAAACGTCTGATCTGGGCTCCGCATTTCTCCATCGACAGCCGGTTCGGAATCATCGGCCGGAGCAACTTCCTGTGGATGGCCCACTTTATGCTCGACGTGGCGCAGCGGTACAAGGAATTTCTGCAAATCGCCTTCAAGCCCCATCCGCGGTTGCTGTCCGAACTGTACAACCACCCGGAATGGGGACCGGAGAAAACCGACGCGTACTACCGAATGTGGGACGAGATGGAGAACACCCAACTCGAACTCGGCGACCACGTTGACCTGTTTATGACCTCCGACGCGATGGTGCACGACAGCGGCTCGTTTGTGATTGAGTACTTCTACGCGCACAAGCCGGTGATGTACGTTTCGCGGCAACTGGAGTATTTCCTCACCGAGCAGACCGACTTCGCCCGTGAGGCGTACTCCAAACTGTACATCGGCACCTGCGAGCGCGAGATTCTGGATTTTATCGACACCTCTGTTCTCGGTGGCGAAGATCCCCGGCGTGACGAGCGCGAACAGTTCTTCGACCGCTATCTGCGTCCGCCGGGCGGAAAAACCGTGGCCGAACTCACACGCGACGACCTCGTGGCCTCTCTCGGACTATGAATAACGACAGCGGCACCGACTTGACCCGTACCACCGTTCACGGAGTGGCGTGGAGTTTCATCGAGCGATTCTCGATGCAGGGTGTCACGTTCGTGCTGGAACTGATTATCGCCCGCATCGTTGGCCCGGAAAGTTACGGACTGATTGCGATGCTGGCCATTTTTATGGCTGTGTCGCAGGTGTTTATTGATGGCGGATTTTCCGCCGCGCTCATTCAGAGGCAAAACCGGTCTGAGGCTGATTTCTCCACCGCGTTCTACATCAACTTCGGGTTGAGTTTGCTGGTTTACACCGCGTTGTTCTTCGCCGCGCCGTGGATTGCCGACTTCTTCCGGCAACCGCTGTTGACCGATATCACGCGCGTGTACTCGGTCAACCTCGTGCTCTTCTCGCTCGTGGCGGTAAACAAGACCAAACTCACTATCGACGTTGACTTCAAAACGCAGTCGAAAATCTCGCTGCTCTCGGCCATCCTCTCGGGCGTGCTCGGCATCGCGCTGGCCTATGCCGGTTGGGGCGTGTGGGCCATAGTGTGGCAAACGCTGGCCAACGCGTTGCTCAATGCCTTGTTCAGTTTCTACTACGTGCGCTGGTGGCCGCGCGGGCGGTTCAGCAAGACATCGTTCCACAACCTGTTCGGATTCGGCTCGAAACTGCTGATAACCAATATTATCAGCGCGCTTTACGCCAAGGCCTACGATGTGGTGGTAGGCCACAAATTCAATCCGCTCCAACTCGGCCTCTATTCCCGCGCCGACAAGTTCAACCAGTTCGGCTCGAGCAACATCAGCGGAATCCTGCAGCGCGTGTCGTTTCCCGTTCTGAGCCGGATTCAAGACGACGACGCGCGGCTTCTTGAGGCTTATAGGAAATACCTGCGCATGTCGGCCTTTGTGGTGTTTCCGATTATTATGGGTTTGTGCGGTATCGCGCGCCCGCTGATTCAAATCCTGCTCGGGCAGGAGTGGATGGGCACCGTGCTGCTACTGCAGATTCTCAGTTTCGCCTATCTGTGGGACTGCGTGGTGATTGTCAACCTCAACCTGATTTATGTCAAAGGCCGCTCGGATTACGCCCTGCGGCTTGAGGTCGTGAAAAAGACGATCGCGTTCACCATCCTGTTCGCCTCGCTCGGCTTCGGACTGACAGGCATCTGTATCGGACGTGTGCTATACGCCTTAATCGCCTTCTATCTCAACACATACTACACCCGCCGACTGCTCAACTACGGTTTCCTCACGCAGGTTCGCGAACTGCTGCCGTACATCGCCATGTCGCTCGTGGTGGTGGGAATAAGTTACACGTTGAGCGCGTTGATCTCGAACGCTTACGCCTCGCTGGCCGCCTCGCTGGTGGTGTGTCCGGCGGTGTATGTGTTGATGTGCCGCGTGTTCGGTGTGAAAGCCTTTAATGAATTTTGCGACTTGCTACTTCACCAGTTCAAATGGAAACGCCGCTGAAACCCTCTCCTCGACAGAGCAATATGGAACTGCTCCGGATTGTGGCGATGATGATGGTGCTCATCCTTCACGCCAACTTCCGCGCATTGCCCGTGCCCGGAGTGCGCGCCATTGCCGCCAATCCGTCGTCGGCCCTGCTGCAATTCCTGGTCGAGGGGCTTGCGATTGTGGCTGTTGACGTGTTCGTGCTGCTGTCGGGGTGGTTCGGCATTCGGCCGAAGGCGAGACGGTTGGGCGAGTTGGTTTTCCAGGTGGTGTTTTTCGGCCTGTTCGCCGTCGGGTGTGTGGCCATCTTTGCTCCGGCCGACTTGAAATCAGGCGTGGCCGCCCATCTGCTTCTGCTCGACGTGTGGGACTACTGGTTTGTCAAGGCCTACATCGCGCTGTATATCATCTCACCCGTGCTCAACGCCTTTGTGAGCCATGCCGACAGCCGGCAACTGTTGTGGGTTATTGTCGCCTTTGGCGTGTTTCAGACCATTTATGGCTGGTGGGCCGAGGCGACTCAATGGCTCGCCCGCGGATTCTCGCTGCCCACCTTCGCGTGGCTCTACCTGCTCGGCCGGTATATGCGGCTGTATCCCCGCGGGATTTGGAAAATGAGCAAGTGGGCCGACTTGGGAGTTTACCTTGCCGTAGCGCTGTCGCTCACCGCGATTATGTTTCTGCTCAAGAAAAACGGACTGCCCGGCGCGCGGTGGTACTTCTACACATGCCCGCTGGTGATACTCGGCGCGATGCATTTGCTGTTGTTTTTCAGTAAGTTGCGTTTCCGAAACCGTGCGGTGAATTGGATTGCGGCCTCGGCCTTCGCCGCTTTCCTTACCCAATCAAGCCCATTCCTGGCAAAATATTACGATAAAATAATACTCGACTGGTTCAATAAATCAGACAGATTTGAGTTTATACTATATAGCGCCCCGTTTGTCGCGGGCGTGTTTATCGGCTCGGTTTTAGTCGACAAGGTGAGACTTCTCGGCTGGAACGGAGCACTGCGTGCAGCAAAACAAATACGAACTAAAACCAACCGCTCAACGATATGAAAAAAGTGATGCTCGTCTTCGGCACCCGTCCCGAAGCCATCAAAATGGCCCCGCTCGTAAAAGCCTTCCGGCAGCAGACCGAGGCCTTCGAAACCATTGTGTGTGTCACCGGACAACACCGCCAGATGCTTGACCAAGTGCTTAAAATCTTCCACATCAAGCCCGACATCGACCTCAACATCATGCAAGACGGGCAAGACCTGTACGACGTTACATGCCGCGTGCTGCTCGGAATGCGCGACGTGCTCAAGCAACACAAACCCGACGTTGTGCTCGTGCACGGCGACACCACCACCAGCACCGCCGCCGCCCTCGCCGCCTTCTACCAGCAAATCCCCGTGGGACACGTCGAGGCCGGACTGCGCACACATAATATATATAGCCCCTGGCCCGAAGAAATGAACCGCCAGATTACCGGACGGATCGCAACCTTCGACTTCGCCCCAACCGAACTCAGCCGGCAAAACCTGCTCGACGAGGGTACTCCTGCCGAGCGTATCACCGTTACCGGAAACACCGTCATCGACGCCCTCCACTGGATGACCGGGCAAATCAACTCCGACCCCGACCTGCAGCAGCACTTGGCCGAATACATCGGCAAACAAGGCTACGACATGAGCCGCCTCGATAACAACCGCCGCCTCGTGCTCATCACCGGACACCGCCGCGAGAACTTTGGCGGCGGACTTATGCGCGTGTGCCAAGCCATCAAAGAACTCGGCGAGCGTTATCCCGAGGTGGACTTCGTCTACCCGATGCACCTCAATCCAAACGTGCGGCAGCCCATCACGGAACTCTTCGGACACACCAACGGAGTTAACGGCAACCTCTTCTTCATCGAGCCGCTCGACTACCAATACTTCGTCATGCTCATGTCACGCTCCACCATCGTGCTCACCGACAGCGGCGGCATTCAGGAAGAAGCCCCCGGACTGGGAAAGCCCGTGCTCGTGATGCGCGACACCACCGAGCGCCCCGAAGCCGTGACAGCCGGAACAGTGCGCCTCGTCGGCACCGACCGCGACGCCATCATCAACAACGTGGCAACCCTGCTCGACGACAGCCAGGCCTACAACACCATGAGCCAAGCCGTGAACCCCTACGGCGACGGAAAAGCATGCCCACGTATCGTTGAACATCTGAAAAACAATCTCTAACCACCTCAAGCATACACCCAACCATGAGCAAAGGAAAAATCTTAGTCACCGGAGGAACCGGTTTCATCGGCTCACACACCACCGTTGAACTGCAAAACGCAGGTTACGACGTTGTCATCATCGACAACCTGAGCAACAGCAACGCCGACGTCGTCGACGGAATCGAACGTATCACCGGAGTGCGGCCCGTGTTTGTCGAAGGCGACTGCACCGACATCAGCACACTTACCCGACTGTTCGAGCAAAACCCCGGCATTCAAGGCATTATCAACTTCGCCGCCAGCAAAGCCGTGGGAGAATCGGTGCAGAAACCGATCATGTACTACCGCAACAACATCAACATCCTGCTCAACCTGCTTGAACTCATGCCTCGCTTCGACACACGCGGATTCGTGTTCTCATCATCGTGCACCGTCTACGGCGAGCCCGACCAGAACCCCATCACCGAAGACGCGCCCACCAAAAAAGCCACCTCGCCCTACGGCGCCACCAAGCAAATCTGCGAAGACATCATCCGCGACGTGATCCGCTCAGGCTCGCCCATCAAGGCCATCTTGCTCCGATACTTCAACCCCATCGGCGCGCACCCAACAGCCGAAATCGGCGAACTGCCCAACGGCGTGCCCCAAAACCTCGTGCCGTACCTCACACAAACCGCCATCGGAATCCGTAAGGAACTCTCCGTGTTCGGCAACGACTACAACACCCCCGACGGGTCATGCATCCGCGACTTCATCAATGTGTGCGACCTCGCCAAAGCCCACGTGCGCGCCCTCGACCGTATGCTCAACAACGAGAGTGACGACGCGCTTGAGACATTCAACATCGGAACCGGGCAAGGCCTTTCCGTGCTTCAACTCATCGACGCCTTCCAGCGCGCCACCGGAGTGGAAGTCCCCCACCGTATCGTAGGCCGCCGCGAGGGCGATATCGAGCAGATTTGGGCCGACCCCTACCGGGCCAACCACATCCTCGGCTGGAAAGCCGACACCTCCATCGAAGACACCATGCGCTCGGCATGGAAATGGCAGCAACGCATCCGCGAACGCGGACTGATGTAATCCAACCCACTGCATGATGATGAAAGCGAAATCTCTCCTGCTGGTGTTGGCACTGTGTTTCGTGGCCTCGGTCACGGCTCAGGCTGCCACCGTAATCGACGAAATCAAGAAAATCGACGACATCGCCACATACCACGTGCCACGATTCCTGATCAAAAACGTGATGGGAATGAACGATGTCTTCACCCAAGTTATCCCCGGCACCGACCTCACCGCCCTGCGCGACATCGAAAGCCTCGACATCATCATGGTGCACAAGAACAAGGCCAAGAAGAAAACGCGCAAACTCCTTGAGCGCCTTGCCGATGACCCGGCTTACGAAGTGATTTTCCAGGCAAAGAAACGCGACAAGAAAGACACCATTGTCTACGGACTTCCACTGTCGGCCGAGGACTATAAGGAAATCATTGTCGTGGTTGACGAGGACGACAACATCACGATAATCAACGTCAAGGGCCTGCTCAACGTCGACCGGCTGAACGAGGCCGTACCCATCGAATAGCGTCAGGAAGACAAATGACGATGGCGGATTTCCCCATACGGGCGAAAACCGCCATTTCTTTTTCAGAACGATCCCCCACCTGAAACAGAAACATCACAATCAATGAGCAGGCACAAACACGCATTTCTGTGTTAAAAAACTATTAAGGTGGGTTCTATAAATTGCTCGAGTCGGGTTGGAGGCAGATGCCGAACAGATTTTGATTCAACGACGCGACATAGTAGCGG
>CACYCT010000125.1 GCA_902772965.1 uncultured Bacteroidales bacterium
CAACCCCACTGGCGTTCAGAGCGTTAGCAGTACCTCCCCTAAGTTAGAGAGTAAATTCACCAACGCTGAAAACCAGTGAATTTCAGTGCGTTAGCAGTTCCTTCCCTAAGTTAGAGAGCAAATTTACCAACGCTGAAAACCAGTGAATTTCAGTGCGTAAGCAGTTCCTCCCCTAAGTTAGGGGAGGTGGCGCGAAGCGCCGGAGGAGTGTGTCCGTTACAGAGACAAAACACGGTTATCAACGACATACACCCCAGCATATCACCTCGATAGAGGTTACACCGGCCGCCTTGTCGCTGTATCAGACACACGCCCCCCGGCCTACGGCCACCCCCTCTAACTTAGAGGGGGAACTCTCCGCCTGACGCTCAGCGCGTTAGCAGGTCCTCCTCTAACTTAGAGGGGGAACTCAACTTCGCTGGCGTTCAGTGTGTTAGCAGTTTCTCCTCTAAGTTAGGGGGAACTCTTCGCCTGATGCCAAATAATACATCAAGCCTCGGCAACCGGGTGTGGGCACGGTTGCCGAGGCGATGTGTGGTGATAAGCCTGTGGGATTAGATCTTGAGGTTTGCTTTGCGCATGTCACCCTCGTGGGCCAGTGCGCTGTGGAACGACAGCGCGAGGTCGGGGTTGAGGTGGATGTGTCCCTTGCCGGCCAGGTGCAGGTACTCGCGGAGCAGCGGACGGTAGATCGGGTGCGCGGCTTTCTCGATGATTTCCTCGGCCATCTGCATGGGGTCTTTGAAGCGCAGGTCAGCCACGCCCTGGTCGGTGACGATGATGTCGACCGAGTGGTCGGTGTGGTCGCAGTGGGTCACCATAGGCACGATGGTGCTGATGCAGTCGTCCTTCTTGATTGACGGGCAGAGGAAGATTGACGTGTAGGCGTTACGGGTGAAGTCGCCGCTGCCGCCGATGCCGTTCATCAGTCGCGAGCCGCTCACGTGCGATGAGTTGATGTGGCCGTAGAGGTCGCATTCGATGGCGGTGTTCATCGACACCACGCCGATTCGGCGGATTACCTCGGGGTTGTTCGAGATTTCGCTGGGGCGCATGAGCAGTTTGTCGTGCAGTTCGGGTTTGGCGAAGAACTCCATCATGGCCTCGCGGGAGAAGGTCATCGAGCATGTGCTGGCAAAGGTGCAACGTCCGCTCTCAAGCAGTTTGAGCACGCTGTCCTGCACCACTTCGGTGTACATCTGGAAGGGTGGGATGTCGGTGCTGGTTTCGAGTGCGTTGAGCACGGCGTTGGCGATGTTACCCACTCCGGACTGAATCGGGAGGAAGGACTTGGGCATGCGTCCCGACTTGATTTCGTCGACGAGGAATTGGCAAACGTTTTCGCCGATTCGCTGTGTGACCTCGTCTACGGGCGTGAAGGGTGTTGTCATTCCGAGGGGCATGGAAGTGCGCACCACGCCGAGCACCTTTTTGGGGTCGACGTGCGCGGTGGGTGTTCCGGCTCGGTCGGAGGCGTGGTAGATGGGAATCTCCCGGCGCATGGGGGGGTCGGCGGGCACGTAGATGTCGTGCAGGCCGTAGATGGATTCGGGTAGTTGGTCGTTGATCTCGATGATTACTTTCTTGGCGCATTGGAGCCAGGTGGGGGTGTTGCCCACGGCAGTTCCGAGCACCATGTCGCCGTTGTCGTCGATGCGTTGCACCTCCACGATGGCGATGTCCATCGGGCCGTAGTAGCCGTAGCGGAACTCCTGTGCCATTTCGCTGAGGTGCCGGTCGTTGTAGTGCAGGTCACCGGCGTTGATGTGCTTGCGCAGTTCGGGCAGCGACTGGTAGGGGGCGCGGAAGTTGATTGCGTCGGCGCGGCTGAGTTCACCGTCGGTGAAGTCGTTGGTCGAGGCACCGCTGAAGAGGTTGATTTTAAACTCGCGTCCGGCGGCGTGTTCGCGTCGGGCTTTGGCGGCGATTGCGGGGGGCACCACTTTGGGGTTGCCGGGAACGGTGAATCCCGACACACCGATGTTCATTCCGTGCTGGACAAATTCGGCGGCCTCCTCGGCTGTAAGAATCGGATAAATCATTTTTAGATGATTGTTGGATTTATAAGGTTGGGTTGGTTTGATTTCTTAACACGGGCACAAAAGTAGTAAAAAATCCCTTTTCCGGTGTTGTTTTTACATTAATTAAGGTGGGTTACCGTGTTGTGCGGGCCACTTCGTGGAAAGCGTGTCCGATGTTGTTCGCGATGTCGGAGGCGATGATGCCGTTTTGGTCGTGCTCGGCTGCGGCGAGGTCGCCGGCCAGGCCGTGGAGATACACGCCGAGCGCGACAGCCACGTCGGGCGCGTAGCCCTGCGCGATCAGTGCGGCGATTACGCCCGTGAGCACGTCGCCGCTGCCGGCGGTGGCCATGCCGGCGTTGCCGCTGCTGTTGATGTACACTTTTCCGTCGGGACGGACCACCATCGTGTAGTGGCCTTTGAGCACAATCGTGATGTTGTAGAGCCGCGAGGCGTCGAGGGCTTTCTTGAGGCGTTCCTCGTCGGAGTGGTGCTGGCCGAACAGGCGGTCAAACTCGTTGGGGTGGGGTGTGATCACCGAGCCTTTGGGAATGCTGCGGAGCAGCATCTGGCGGCGTGCGATGCAGTTGAGCGCGTCGGCGTCGAGCAGACACGGCCGGCGGAAAGTTTTCAGGAACTGGTCGAGCGCGTCGAGGGTCTCGTCGGCGGTGCTCATTCCCGGTCCGAGTGCGACCACGCTGTAGGGGTGGTTGATGTCGATGTGTGTGGTGAAGATCTCGCTCTTGTCGGGCTCGAAGATGGCCTCGGGCACGGCGGTTTGCATAATCGTGTATCCGCATCGCGGGGCGTGGACGGTGACCAGTCCCGCTCCGGCGCGCATGGCGGCTCGGGCGGCGAGCACGGCGGCGCCCATCATGCCGTAGCTGCCGGCCACAAGCAGAATCGTGCCGTGGTCGTACTTGTTGCTGAACGGGTCGCGGGGACGGAGCATTCCGTGGGCGTCGGGTTTCTCAATCAGGTAGAAGTCCGATGCCGTGGCGTTTATCGCCTCCTGGCTCATCTCCAGGCCGAGCACCTTCACCTGGCCGAGGAACTTCGAGTTCTCCTGGAAGAAGAACGCCAGCCGGCGGAACTCGAGCGTGAGCGTGAGGTTGGCGCGGATGATGTTCCGCTGGTCGGTGCCGGTGTTCCATTCGCCGAACAGTCCCGACGGAATGTCGATTGAGACGATGAACGCCTCGCTCTGGTTGATGAACTGCACCAGTGACGTGTATCCACCCTTGAGGGGCTCTCGGAGTCCGGAGCCGAACAGTCCGTCAATCACCACGTCCGACGGGCCGAGTTCGGGCATGTTGAACAGGTCGGTCACCTCGGTGAAGTTCACCTCGGGCATTTCGGCAAGGCGGTCGCGGTTGGTGGAGCAGCATTTCGACAGGTGCGACGAGCGGACGTTAAACAGGTATATCTCAGGTTGGTAACCTTGCAGGGCCAGCAACCGGCTCACGGCCAGGGCATCACCGCCGTTGTTTCCCGGCCCGGCAAAGACCACAATGCGCTGTGTGGGCCGCCAGCGGGTCACGATTTCGTATGTTATGGCTTCGGCGGCTCGCTCCATCATGTCCAGGCGGGAAATGTTTTCCTGCTCGATGGTTCTGTCTTCAATCCGACGTATGCCGTCGGTGGTGAATATCTTCATAGAATGCGTGTTTATCGGTGTTTACGTAAGTTTTGGTTCGCCGTCCGTTTTGCGGACTTGCGCTAAAAACGTGCAAATTTAAGAATTTTCTGCCACGTCTGCCAATAATTTGCCGTAATAAGCGGGAAAAATTTTCCTCACCTATGAAAATAAGTTGCACAAACCGGAAATGATGGTTCATCGGTCTGTGATGTCGATGCCTCGAACTTATCGGGGAATAATCCGAAAAACAACGCGCAATATTTGCGCAAACCAAGAAACTTGGCTAATTTTGTGGCCTGAATACTATAACCCCCAATCTCACCTATACCCTATGCAAGACGTTTCCTTCCAAGGCATGACCTTTGAGCCTTACCTCACCCGCGAGCAAATCGCGGAGCAAGTGAGCCGTGTGGCAGCGGAAATCGTGCGCGACTGCGCCACCCAAAACCCCCTGTTCATCTGCGTGCTCAACGGCGCGTTCATGTTCGCCGCCGACCTCTTCCGGGCCGCCGCGCAGTTGACCAACGCCGAAATCACATTCATCCGCTTCAAATCCTACGAAGGCACATCCTCAACAGGTAAAGTGCGGGAAATCATGGGACTCACCGACGACATCACCAACCGCGAGGTGATCATCGTCGAAGACATCGTCGACACAGGCGTCACCGCTTTCCAACTCCGCCAAATGCTCCAGGCCAACCGCCCCAAATCAGTCCGCATGGCGACTCTGCTCTACAAACCCGGCTCACTCAAAATCGGAACACCGCCCGAATACGTCGGATTCGAGATACCCTCAAAATTCATCATCGGATACGGCCTCGACCTCGACGGAGAGGCACGAAACCTCAGCGACATCTACGTACTCAAAAGTTAAATCCATAACCATCACACCCGCCCATGCTTAATATCGTCATTTTCGGTGCGCCGGGTTCCGGAAAAGGTACTCAGAGCGAACGGATCATCGAACGCTACAAACTTATGCACATCTCCACCGGCGACGTTCTGCGGGACAACATCCGCCGAGGAACACAACTCGGACAAACCGCAAAACAATACATCGACAAAGGACAACTCATTCCCGACCAGCTCATGATCGGCATCCTCGCCGATGTGCTTGACCAGAACCGGCAAGCCGCGGAACACGGAGTCATCTTCGACGGATTCCCCCGCACCATACCCCAAGCCGAAGCCCTCGAAACCATGCTCGCCGAGCGCGGAACCGCCGTCAGCGCCGTCATTGGACTCGAAGTGCCCGAACAGGAACTTATCGAGCGTATCCTGCTTCGCGGAAAACAAACCGGACGCTCCGACGACAACCTTGAAACCGTTCAAAGCCGCCTCCAAGTCTACCACAACCAGACCTCGCCCCTGCGCGAGTTCTACGTAGGCAAAGGTCTCTACCACCCCATCAACGGAACAGGCGACATCGACGAGATCTTCGCGTCTATCGCCAACGTGATCGATAAACTGTAACAACCGAAACATGTGTAACCAGTGAAACCACTGAGCCAGATGTAATCCTATGGAAGACAACCGATTCATCATTACGATCAACCGCGAGTGCGGTACAGGAGGACACGACATCGCAACCCAACTCGGAAAAATGCTCGGTCTCAAAGTCTACGACAGAGCCATCCTCGACAGCCTCGCCGAAAAATTCAACATCTCTGTTGAAGAGTTGGAGGCCATCAAAGCGCGGAACACACGTTGGTGGGACGACTTCTGCAACTTCTACCGCCAGTTCGGCGGCGCGTCCGACCACATCGAGCAGGCAAAACGCATCACACCCAAACAACTCTACCACGCCGAGGCCAAAATCCTTCGGGAACTCGCCGCGCAAGAGTCGTGCGTAATCATCGGCCGCTCCGGATTCCACATCTTTAAAGACGACCCCTCGGCTTTCAAAATCTTTCTCATCGCCAAAGAGGACAAGCGCGTGGAGCGCATGATGGCCAAGTACAGTATTGACCAGACCGAAGCCTTACGGCGCATCAAGGAAGTGGACAAGACACGCGAGAACTTCACCGAGACCTTCGCCGGCGTGTCGCGCTACGACGCTCGGAACTACGACCTCGTCCTCAACGTCGGCAACATCCCCGCCGAACCCATTGCCGCCTTCCTCGCCGACCTCGTCCGTCGCCGCTTCAGCCTCAAAAACGCCTACCCTCAGCGGCAGATTCCCATCTGAGCCAACGACCGCCCTGGTGAGGATGCTGGCGTGTGTCCGATACAAGCAAACGTGCAGATGCGTATGTTGGTGATAATCCATGTACTGTCTCTGTAACGGACACACTCCTCCGGCACTAATGTTGGGTCGAGTGGCAATGCCTTCAGCACCGCGCACCACCGCTGACGCGGTGACTTGCGCTTTGCCATCTCCCCGAGCGCTACGCGGTTCGCGCCCTATTTTTCGATTTGGC
>CACYCT010000126.1 GCA_902772965.1 uncultured Bacteroidales bacterium
AGCAGTGATAAAGCAAGTTTTCGTGTCATATTTGTAATTATTAGTCCTCACGCAGGCGAGGTGGTGTATAGTTGAGATTGATTTGCTCCACGCCGGCGGGTGTGACTTTGAGCATGAGCGACTGACAGGGGTTGAAGTGCAGGTTGAGTGTCTCGCTTTTGCCGTGGTGGTTAACGGTGATTCGGCGGTCGGAGCCGCGGTCGGTGAAGGCGTAGCAGTACGTGAGCGGGTAGGTGATGGTCTGCGTGAGCGGATTGGCCACAAAGATGTAATAGGTGTCACCCTCGCGGCGTGTCCAGAAGTCGGGCAGGTTGTCGCCTTCGAGCAGGGGCTTGGTCTTGACCACGTCGGGTGTGTTGCCCACGTTGGGCTGCGCGAGGAGTTCTTTGAGCGTTGCGGCGTATTGCTCGGGGTGCTTGTTGCGTCCGGGCTCTTTCGGCTCGCGGGCAACGTACACGGGCAGACCCTGCTTGGCGAGGGCTGTGATGATTCTCAGCGAGGCCAGTTCCATGTATTCCACGTCGACGCAGAGTGCGGCGAAGTCCATCTGTCCGCAGTGCAGACGGCCGTTTTTGAACTGGGCCTTGGCGAGGAAGTGTTTGTTGACCCACATCGGCTGCATGCCTTTGAAGCGTTCGGGCGTGTCGATGTAGCGCATTTCGTATTGTCCCCACACCCATTTCATCTTCTCTCGCACCGAGTCGGGATAGAACACCTTCATCCACGAGTCCTCGAGCGGCATATACACGGCCATGTCGCTGAACGGTTTGCCCTTTCTCATATATTGGGAAACGGTGGTCATGTACCGGTTGAACTGCGTGAGGTTGTCGCCGCTGAGGTTGTCGTCGTCGCTCATCGACACCTGGCAGGTGGTGTAGAAATGGTTGGCGTTCGAGCCGAGGCGGTTGTAGGCGAATCCGTGCCAGATGATCTGGTTGGTTCCGTTGGCGAAGAGCGCGTCGCAGATGAGTTTAAGGTCGGCGATTTGCTCGCGTCCCTGGTGCGGGCTTTTTCCGTGTCCGTTGTCTTTGAGCAGTCCGGTCCAGCCGTAGGCGCAGGTGAATGTCTCGGCCGATACGGCTTGTTTTCCTGCCAGCGCGGCGGCCGAGGCGGGAATTTTGCTGTAGGAAGGCTCATAGAGGATGGCCTCGGTTTCGGGGATGTCGACGAGGGTGAAGGCGGTGAGCAGGTCGGTGGGCGCTCCGCCGCATTGCGCGCGCGAGAACGCGCCCACTTTGGTGGCGTTCTGCGCGAAGGGCGTGTAGAACTCGCGCATCACGTAGCCCGACAGGGTGTGCATATAGTCGTAATAGACATCGATGTTCTTCTCGTCGGTGAGGGTTTTCGACTTCATGTACGGTTCAATGTCATAGCCGTGCTCGGCGCGGAAGGTTTCGGCGAATCCGCGTGTCCAGGCGTACATGGTTTCCACTTCCCACGAGTCGACAAACAATCCCGACTTGCTCCCGGCATAGGCTTTCTCGAATGCTTTATTCAGTCGCTCGGCATAGCGGGCGAAGGCGTTTCGGTCGAGGTGGTTTAGGATTCGGGTGGTCTTGGGGAAGTCCCATGAGAATCGGCACTCGGCGGCCTCAACCGAGTCGGTGTAGGTGCGCGTCTGGTCGCCGTCGGCGAGGTGCAGGTCGTTGAAAGGCCAGAGTGAGCCGTAGGTGAAGTCACAGCCGAGGCCGAGCGAGTCGGCCATGCGCTTAGCCGCGCGCACCGCCACACCCCATTCGGGCGAGAGGAATTCTGGGTGGACGGTTGTGGAATCGAGGTGGAAGGGGTAAATCCACGCAATTTCCACACCGCCGAAGTCGTGCTCTTTGAGCCAGACAAGCTGGTCGCGCACGTCGTTGGTGTCGATTTCGGCGGCGAACCACCACCATCGGGTGTAGGGCTTGCACGAGGGGTAGAGCGTGTCGGAGGTTTCGGCTTTTCCGTTATCGCAGGCGGTGAACGCTGTCGTGAGCGCGATAGCGAGCAGAAGTAGTGGAAAGAGTCGTTTCATTGTTATTGTGGGTTTAGAAATTCGGGGTTTGAGCGTTTTATTTCACTCCCACTCGATGGTTGCGGGTGGTTTTGAGGAAACGTCGTAGCACACGCGGTTGACGCCTCGCACGCGGTTGATGATCCGGTTGCTCACGTCGGCGAGAAAGTCGTAGGGCAGTCGCGCCCAGTCGGCGGTCATGGCGTCGGTGCTGGTCACGGCACGCAGGGCCACGGGGTGCTCATATGTACGCTCGTCGCCCATCACGCCTACGCTGCGCGTTGTGGCCAGCAGAATCGCGCCGGCTTGCCAGACGTGGTCGTACAGCGGCCGGCCGTCGGGCATGACGTACTCGCGCATGGCGCTGATGTAGATATGGTCGGCCTCTTGCAGCACGGCCACGCGCTCGGGGGTAATGTCTCCCAGTATGCGCACGGCCAGTCCCGGCCCGGGGAAGGGGTGGCGGTTGATCAGGTGGTCGGGCATTCCGAGTTGGCGTCCCACGCGGCGCACCTCGTCCTTGAACAGCCATTGCAGCGGCTCGCACAACCGGAGATTCATCTGCTCGGGCAGGCCGCCCACGTTGTGGTGGCTTTTGATGACTTTTCCGGTGATGTTGAGGCTCTCGATCCGGTCGGGGTAAATCGTACCCTGGGCGAGCCAGCGGGCGTCGGTGATGCGCGCTGCCTGGTCGTTGAACACTTCCACAAAGTCGCGGCCGATGATTTTGCGCTTCTGCTCCGGTTCGGTCACGCCGCGCAGGTCGGAGAAGAACCGTTCGCTCGCATCCACGCCAATCACATTCAGTCCCAGTCCTTTATAGGCTTCGAGCACATCATGGAACTCGTTTTTGCGAAGCATGCCGTGGTCAACGAAGATGCAGGTCAGCTGTTGTCCGATGGCGCGGTTGAGCAACACCGCGCACACGCTCGAGTCCACGCCTCCGCTCAGTCCGAGAATCACGCGGTCGGAGCCGATTTGGGCTTTGAGTTCGGCCACGGTGGTGTCGATAAACGAGGCCGCGCTCCAACTTTGCGCGCTGCCGCAGATGTCCACAACGAAGTTCCGTAACAAAGTGGAACCCTGCTCGCTGTGGAACACTTCGGGGTGGAACTGCACGCCCCATGTGGGTGTTTGCGTATCGGCATAGGCGGCATAGCGGACGTTTCCGGTCGAGGCAATCACGCGGAAGTGGTCGGGCAGGGCGGTGATGGTGTCACCGTGGCTCATCCACACTTGCGTGCCCTCGGCGAGTCCTTTCAGAAGCGGATTCTCCGGCTCAACGAGTGTGAGGCGGGCGCGTCCGTACTCTCGACTGTCGGCGCGCTCTACACGTCCGCCGCCGGTGTGTGCCATATACTGCGCGCCGTAGCAGATGCCCAGCGTGGGCTTGCGGCCGACGAAGCGGGTCAAGTCAACGCCGAAGGCCTCGGCATCGTGCACCGAGAACGGCGAACCGCTCAGGATTACACCAATCACGTCGGCGTCATCGGCGGGATATTTGTTGTAGGGCAGGATTTCACAGAAGGTGTCGAGTTCGCGCACGCGACGACCGATCAGTTGGGTCGTCTGCGAACCGAAGTCAAGGATGATGATTTTTTGCATAATGTAGGGCGCGGTTGAATTTTCCCACAAAATTACGGCTTTGCCGGCATTCGGCAAAACATTCCCCGGAAAAAAACGCTTATGGTGGGTTCTATAAATTCCAGAAATGAATCAGATGGTTTCGGTCGGGTTGGGGCACCTGCCGGCATCTTTTGTTTCAACTTCTTGA
>CACYCT010000127.1 GCA_902772965.1 uncultured Bacteroidales bacterium
GAGGTCATTATCATCAACGACTGCTCGCCCGACGGAAGTATGGCTGTGGTGGAAAACACATTAACCGACTGCCCGCGGCTGAAAGCACGCTCGGTTGTGTTACACAACGACCGCAACATCGGATCCGCGCTCACGCGTCGGCGCGGCATGATGGAAGCCCGCGGAGAATATGTCATACAAGTTGACAGCGACGACCATGTCTCACCCGAATATCTGAGTAAACTCGCCGCAAAAGCACAAGCCGAAGATTCCGACATCGTGATGTGCGACTTGTTTTTCGAGAGCAACGGTACACTCACAAGCCGTCATTATCCCGTCACCCCCTCGGACGAGCGGAGCGAGTGCTTCAGGCAGGCGATGGCGGGCATCACACACAACGGACTATGGAACAAACTGGTGCGGCGCAGCCTTTATGCCGAAAACAACGTATATCCCGTTGAGGGAATCAATATGTTCGACGATAAGTCAGTCACCTTCAGACTTATCTATTTCGCCAAGAAAATCAGTGTTCTCAACGAGCCTTTGTATTACTACAACCGCTCCAACGAGTCCGCCATCACTAAAACCGCCCGCGCGGCCCGTTTTGAACAAACCTATGCCCTGCTTGACCTGATTGACAAATTCGGCGAAGAACACCCCTACGACACCACCATGCGCAAAGGTATCCAGGAATATAAACTGCTCGTCACCAGCGCCATGCTATTTTATGCCACCAATGAGCAACTAAGCAGATTCCCGTCTTTGGAGCGTGACGTGCCCTGGTCGGTACTGTTGGCCACTCATGCCGCCAAAAAACACCACAAAGTTATTGTGGCGCTCGCCAAACTACATCTGCGCCCGACCGTGAGACTGATCCGCCGATTCGCTGCAAACAAACAATAATATCCCAACAACTCCTGACACTCAAATATAATGACTAATATTGGCAAAGGCGGATACCTGATTCTCCAATGTTTTTTAATGTTGGTTTCGCCATTGAGCTCGCTTGTTGTAGCGCTGATATTCCACCGCAATTGGATTTCGCATCTGTTTATGCTGATTTTCGTGGCGTACTTCGGGTCACGGTTCTACCTCGGCAACGATGCCACCAATCACTATCTTGATATGATGATTTGGTATCGCGGACACTCTTTAGATGAGATTCTGAAAAACCGAGTCGTCTTTTTGGAATCACGCGAGCCTTACTCAATCATTCTTAAATATATCGTTTCTCACATTACCACCTCACCACAGTTCTTTGGCGCTGTGATAGCGGTAGTTTATGCCATAATCGTAATGTTCACATGCTTTCAATTGCGAAAGTTTGCTATTGACCCGGAAACCGGAGATCGACATCACTCTATGGTTGCGATGATGATATTTTTAACTACGATGACAATCGTTCAGTTTTTCTGGTATCAGAGCGTACGTTATTGGCCGGGGGTGTTCTTTTTCACCGGATTCTACTTACATTACGTTCGAACCCGAAAACCGTGGTCTTTGATTGTGGCGTGTATGTGCCCGATATTCCACTTTTCACTCTTTGTGCTTCCATTTGCGCTGCTGTTACACGCTTTGTTCGGAAAAATGGGTTACTGGGCATATTTAGCGTTCTTCATGATTTCTTGGCTATTTCGCTCGATTGGCTTTGACGTTGTGCCATACATACAAACCGTGATTCCCAATTTCGCCACGCCGGAGGGAATCGCCGATGGAGCAGAATTCCGTGAATACCTGATTAACTTTATGGCCGAAAGCAGAAAGGAACGTAATATTGTGTATACCTACAGAACTACGCTGCACCTTTTCTTTGGTACGGCTCTATATTTCATCGGTTCCATATGCAAACTTAAATATAGCCGATATACAAAAACCTTCTTCCTTTTAGCTGTAGTGCTGATGTCTATTTCGAACATCGAGTTCGCCGACAACACATTTTACGACCGCTTCTCAAAAACCTCCGCTCTTTTCTTGTGGATTTCTCTCACTACATTGGCGTATGACAATGTCTCGTTCTGCAAACGTAAGGCACTCACGATGATATTCATCTTGCTGCCGGTACTTTTTTTTACTCTTGCTACTCAATTGACGGAAGTGCGGCGAACATTTTTTGTGGCTGAACTTTGGTTTGGCAATTTCTTTACAGACTATTGGGGTGGTCTCGACGAAGTGCGATTGAAATTCTCGTGGCTCGCATTGTTCTTACTATGACGTATCAGCACAGCGGAAAATACATCGTTATCGGAGGCACGCCACAAGGCTTGGAGGTTGTCCGTCTATTGGGTCGCGCGGGGGTTGAACCATACGTGTTTTGCCGCAATAAACATCAAGTGGCATACCATAGTAAGTATGGCACGAAAATGCTCTACGAAACGGCGGAGCAACTGCGTATCCAAATTGAACAAATCGCCGATTCTGAAACCAATAAACCTATTTGCTTTATTTGCTCCGGCGAGGCGTTGGCGCTGATTTTGCGGCAATATCCCGATTTATATACTACTTGCCGCGTTTTCGCAGGGCCGTTTGACTTCGTTGAGCAAATGGCACATAAAGACTTGATGTATACCCGAGCGATTGAAAAAGGACTTCACATCGCTCCTTTTGTCACCCTTGACAAATGCAACCCCGAAGAACTCAACTTCCCCGTTATCGTCAAACGCAACTATGAGATAGAACTGTTCTTCAAAGTCGCGTATATTGACAATATAGGCCAATTCCGCGATTTAATCAGCAAAATTCCCCAACAAGCCTATCCCGACATCATCATTCAACGGCGGATTGATATTCACGAAAACAGTCTCCGGGAAATCTCCTGTCAAGGATATTTTGTGGACGGAAAAATGATTGGCTGCCTGGCGGCTTTTCAAGTCAGAAAATCAGACACGGGACTTACCGCCTACATCGAAGAGATAGAAGACACTGGCCTGTACCAGAAAGTGAAATCCATCGCCGCCGATTTTATAAACGGAAGCACCTACAACGGATTCGCCGAATTTGAATTTATGCTCAACACGCAATCAGGCGAGCTCCATTTCATGGAAGTGAATACACGAACCTGCGGTGAGCAAAGCAGTATGCACCTTAAATATGAGAACATCGCCGACGCCTTTCTATACCCCGGCCAAGACATCGCGCTCCGTGAGCGACCCGGACGCGTGCGGTGGATGAACATCGCGCGCGACGTGAAAATACGTCTGCAAAAAAAGGACTTCAAAAATCTCTCACAGATTTTCCACGCAGGATTTGACGTGTTCGACACACGCGACATCATGCCCTTTATCCGACAATTCTTTTAACAAAAACCAGCACACGAGATTGTGATCCGACACAACATAGCCGAATACGTCCTGACCATCGGCTGTAAATACAAACCACCCAAGGGAGGCATAGCGCAAGTACTCAGCAACTACGACCGGTTTGTTTTCCCTAACTTCAAGTTCATCAAAAACTCCAACTCCCGCAATCTGCTGACCAATCTGGCAGTTCTGATTTCGGGAATCATCGCTTTGACGGCAAAATGCGTCTTTGACCGGAAAATCAAAATCGTACACATACACACCGCCTCGTACAACAGTTTCCGACGCAGCGAAATCTTTCTGCGGATAGCCAGACTATTCCGCAAAAAAGTCATTCTGCACATCCACGGCGGCGGATTCAAAGAGTTCTACGACACCAACCCGGACAAAATCCGACACACCCTCCAAAGCGCGGATACAATCCTGACACTCAGCACCGGATGGCTGAAATTCTTCACAAACGAAGTGAAACTCGACAACGTTGTGGAACTCAAGAATATCATCGCCCCGCCATCAGAAACAGAAAAAGAGACACGAAACGGCCTCTCCTGCCTGTTCCTCGGATTAATCACACACCAGAAAGGCATATACGACCTGCTCGAAGTGATGCGCCAACTCTGTGTTGAACAGCATTATGACATCCATCTGCACATCGGCGGAAACGGAGACACACAAACGCTTCAAGAACAAATCAAAAAACTTCAACACCAACCGTTTGTCCACTTCCACGGTTGGGTAAGCGGAGACAAAAAAAGGGAACTTCTCACAAATTGCGACCTATACATCCTTCCCTCATATATCGAAGGATTACCCGTATCAATCCTTGAAGCCATGTCCTACGGAAAACCCGTAATCGCAACCAACGTGGGCGCGATTCCCGAAGTGATCCGGCAAGACCATAACGGCACAATCATACAACCCGGCAACCTCGACATGCTGCGAAACGCCATCGTAACCTATGCCGAACAACCCCGATTACTCCAAATTCAAGGAAACAACGCACACACAGACGCCTTGAACTACCTGCCACAAGCAATATCCGACAAACTTGAGAAAATCTATCAAGACCTCCTATGAGCTCAATCAGTTACAGCCTGAAAACACGCTTACGCGCCATCGTGTCCAAATCGCCCGTATACACACGCGCGAAACACCAACTGGAACAACCCTTTGATGAAAAGCGACTTCAACAGATTGTGCAACACGCCATCAAGAACGTTCCCTTCTATAGGGACTACCCACGCTTCTGGCTCGACAACGGCCGCTTTGACGACCTGCCTATACTGAACAAAAAAGACATCATCGGCAGAGAACGGCAACTCGTAGACCAACGCATACCCTCATGGATACTGCGAAAAGGAGAAACCGGCGGCACATCGGGCATCTCGCTCACACTCTACAACACGCCAATGTCACAAATCCGACGATTCGCCATGGCTGACTCTGCCATGAACGAAATCGGAACAAACCTGAGAATGGCAACCCTACGTGGATTCCTGCCGGCCAACAATCAAATAGCGCAAGTCGTTGACAACAACCATATTCTGCTTTCATCCTACCGCATCACGCACGACACCATCAACCAATACATCTCCATGATGCAGCAACAACGCATCGAATGCCTCCACGCATATCCATCGGCTTTGCTCACACTGTGCAAATACCTCGAGCAGACTGGTAAACAAATACATTTCCCACACCTGAAAGGTATTCTCACCAGCTCAGAAGTATTCTCTGCCGACATCCGACAACTCGCCCGACGTATTTTCCCCGAGGCGAAACTCGTGGACTACTTCGGACAATCCGAAGCGTACTGCGCGGCATACGCTGTCAATGACCAACCTTACCACTTCAACCAGAGCTTCGGCTACACCGAGTTTATCGACACCGGACAAACCACACCCAACGGCAACCGGATCGCCGAAATCGTGGCAACCAACATCCTGTGCGACACCATGCAGTTCATCAGAATGGCAACCGACGACTTTGTTGAACTCGACCAAAACAACCAGGTAGTGTCCATTATCGGACGTGAAGCCGACTTCCTCATCGACCGCCACAACGCTCCCATCGCAGGCATCGCCATTTTCAGTGACGAAGCATTCAGTAATCTCACCGGATTCCAATACTACCAACCCGAACCGGGAAAACTCGTGTTCCGCGTGGTGACAAACCAACACTTCAACGAAGCACAACGGCAACTGCTCATTCAGGAACTCAGCCAGACATTTGTCAGTATCGACTGCGATGTCGAGGTTGTCAACGAAATACCAAAAACAGCCGCGGGAAAACAAAAACGCGTCCTGCACGACTTTGACATCAAGCCCTACCTGAAATGAAACCTACCATATTGCCAACACTCGACTACGAACTCTATGGTGACGGCTCAGGAGACATCTTCGAAAACCTCGTCAACCCGACGGACGATTTGCTGCGTCAGCTTGAACCCACAACGTTCAGGCTGACGATTTTTGTGGAAATCGTTGAAATCATTCGCCTCCGCGAGCAATGGAACAACGGTAACCCGATGGGATACGACCGCGACCCCATTCAGGCAATCACCGAGCAACTCCGGCAAGCCTACCGGAAGGGACACGACATCCAACTACACATCCACCCGCAATGGTTCGACGCCATATGGACCGACAACCGGTGGCAGGTCGAAAACTCCCGATGGCAACTCGGCTCATTCATCAGCCAAGACGGGAAAACCGACATCCGCGGCCTGATCCGATGGGCCAAGAACGAACTCGAGCAACTCGTCCGTTCCTTTGACTCGACGTACGAATGCATAGCCCTGCGCGCCGGAGGATACAACGCCATGCCATGCGCCGAAATCCTCGAAGCCATGCGCCAAACCGGGCTGCGGATCGACTCCTCTGTCGTGCCCGGAGCACGCGCCGACAACGCCTTTGACCACTACGACTACACCGCCGCGCCCACCGACGGACAGGGATGGTGGCACGTCAGCGACGACATCGACATCCCCCACCCCACTCCAACCGACATCATCGAACTGCCCGTAACGGCCTTCTCCATGCCCGGGTGGAAAAAATACCTCTCAATCGACCGGCTGCGCTCCTTCCTCAAAAACCGGAACTCCGCAATCAAAAAGGTAGCGCAAAAACAACCGGCAACCGAACCGAAGCAGAAACGCTCACTGCTCGCTCTGCTCACACAACCGCAAACCGTCACGTGGGACTTCTGCCTCCTCTCAGCCAGTCAACACCGGAAATTCTTCCAGCGCGTAACCGACAAAAACCGGCAAGCCATCGTTCTGATCGGGCACTCGAAAGGTTACACCTCACCCGATGGAATACAACTGGTGGCACAACTCGCAAGCGCCAACTGCCAACCGGCAACCATATCCCAATGGTTCCACAACCTGAAAACCGAAAACGAACAACTCTAAATGACAATCAGGCTCGATACAACCACCACATCCCTCGCCAGTCTGAAACGCTACTGCGAGGCAGAGCAATTCAAAGGCTGGGACCCCTACGACGGACTTAACTCCCGACTTTTCCAAGCCATTCCCTTCGCCTCACGCTCGGCACTGCTCCGGCTATGCGTCATTCAGGGATTCAAACGCTGCCCGATCAACCTCCGGACACTCGCACTCGTGCCGAAACAGTACAACGCCAAAGGCATCGCGCTGCTCCTCTCCGGATATTGCAGAATATATCAAGTCCTCAAAACGCGAGCCATACCCGAACTCGGAACCGCTGATGACGCGCTCAACCGAATCAACGAGTTGGCCACCATCCTGATCTCGCTGCAAAGCCGGGGCGACTACCACGGTGCATGCTGGGGATACAACTTCGACTGGCAAGCCCGGCGGTTGTTCCTCTTTCCCAAAAACACCCCGACCGTAGTCGCCACCACCTTCGCCGTCGACGCCCTGCTGCAAGCCTTCGAAATCACCGGAAACACCACCTACCGCGACACGGCACTCTCCGCCTCTGGGTTCGTGCTTCAAGACCTCCACCGCACCCCACACCACTCCGGATTCCTCTTCTCCTACAGCCCGCTGCAAGGTAACGACACCGTATACAACGCCTCACTGCTCGGGAGCAAGCTGCTAAGCCTATGCTTCCGATACACCGGAAACGACACCTTCCTCAAAACCGCGCGGCAATCCGTTGAAGCCTGCTGCAAAGGCCAGCGCGACGACGGAGCCTGGGTCTACGGACTGCTGCCCAAGCAAGCATGGGTCGACAGTTTCCACACCGGATACAACCTCGACGCCCTCGCCACCTACCGGCAAATTTCCGGCGACAACGCTTTCGACAACATCCTCGACAAAGGATTCCGATATTATATCGAAAACTTCTTCCTCCCCGACGGAACACCAAAATACTACGACAACCGCACCTACCCCATCGACATCCACTGCCCGGGGCAACTCTTCGTAACCCTCGACACACTCGGACAATTCACCCGACACGCCGATCTCGCGCAACGGGTACTCCAATGGACCGTGGCGCACATGCAGGACAGGCGCGGATACTTCTACTACCAACTCAAACCCCGCCTGAGCAGCAAAATATCCTACATGCGCTGGAGCAACGCCTTTATGCTCAACGCACTCGCAACAGTTCTGCGAGCCTCTACAACATCCTAAAACCATACCGCTATGGCCACAGTCGACGACAAGAAAATCATCTTCTCCATGGTTGGCGTCAGCAAAACCATCGAGCAGAATCAGAAACAAATACTCAAAAACATCTATCTTTCCTTCTTCTACGGAGCGAAAATCGGTATCATCGGCCTCAACGGCGCCGGAAAATCAACCCTGATGAAAATCATCGCCGGAATTGAGACCAAATACCAGGGCCAGGTCGTTTTCGCACCCGGATACACCGTCGGATACCTCCCGCAAGACCCCCGGCTCGACCCCGAGAAAACCGTACGGCAGGTCGTCGAGGAAGGCGTGGCACACATCGTCGACACGCTCCGTGAATACGAGGAAATCAACCAGAAATTCGGACTGCCCGAATATTACGAGGACGAGGACAAAATGAATGCCCTCTTCGCCCGGCAAGCCGAACTGCAAGACATCATCGACGCCACCGACGCGTGGAACCTCGACACGCGCCTCAACCGGGCCATGGCCGCACTCAACTGCCCGCCCGCCGACCAACCCACCGCACACCTCAGCGGTGGTGAGCGCCGGCGCGTGGCCCTGTGCCGACTCCTGCTGCAGAAACCCGACGTGCTTCTGCTCGACGAGCCCACCAACCACCTCGACGCCGAATCCATCGACTGGCTCGAACAACACCTCCAACGCTATGAGGGAACAGTCATCGCCGTCACACACGACCGATACTTCCTCGACCACGTGGCCGGATGGATCCTCGAACTCGACCGAGGCGAGGGAATCCCCTACCAGGGAAACTACTCCTCTTGGCTCGAGCAGAAAGCGCAACGCCTCGCCGTGGAACAGAAAACCGAATCCAAACGCCAGAAAACGCTGCAACGCGAACTCGAATGGATCCGAATGGCTCCCAAAGCACGCCAGGCAAAAGGAAAAGCGCGCCTGAACAGTTACGACCAACTCCTCAACCAATCGGTCAAGGAAAAAGAGGAACGCCTCGAAATCTTTATCCCCAACGGACCCCGACTGGGCAACAAAGTTATCGAAGCCCAACATGTGGCCAAATCGTTCGGCGACAAACTCCTCTTCAACGACCTCAACTTCTCACTCCCGCCCAACGGCATCGTGGGTGTCATCGGACCCAACGGAGCGGGAAAAACCACCCTCTTCCGCCTCATCATGGGCTTGGAACAGCCCGATTCGGGAAACTTCGAAATCGGCGAAACCGTAAAAGCCGTGTACGTCGACCAGCAGCACACCGACATCGAAGCCGACAAAACCGTCTATGAGGTCATCTCCGGCGGTGTGGAGTTGCTCCGCCTCGGCGGACGCGACGTGAACGCACGCGCCTACCTCTCGCGGTTCAACTTCACCGGCGTTGACCAGCAGAAACGCTGCGGCGTGCTCTCAGGCGGCGAGCGCAACCGACTCCAACTCGCCCTCGCGCTCAAGCAGGAAGGCAACGTGCTCCTGCTCGACGAACCCACCAACGACATCGATGTCAACACCCTGCGCGCACTCGAGGAGGCACTCGAGAACTTCGCCGGCTGCGCCGTAATCATCAGCCACGACCGATGGTTCCTCGACCGCGTGTGCACGCACATCCTCGCCTTTGAGGGTGAAGGTTCGGTCTACTACTACCAAGGCTCCTACTCCGACTACGAAGCCCACAAACTCCAACGCCTCGGACAGACCGAACCTACCTCCACACGTTTCCGCGCGCTCGAATAATCCCCCCAATTCCAACGTGGTATAACTATAGAGTGTGTCAATAATAATCATGACACACGCCCGCATCCCCACTTAGGCAGTACTCGCGAGTACGGCACAAGTGGGGTTAAATCACTATAACCTTATCAAGTTTTATACACTATCTGCCTTGTGGTTGTGTCATACCTGGGAGTATGTATATTACACGCAAAGTTACGCAGCGTAACACCTCGATAGAGGTGCAATCTCTTTAACCCCACTTTGGCGGAGCGAGCCCAGGCGAGCGAACGCCTAAGTGGGGATGGGGAGAAGGCCTGCGTAACTACCTCGATAGAGGTTGCACAGTCTCCACACTGCATCAGCCACACTCAGGTTTGCCGGTATCGGACACACGTCCCCCGGCCTTCGGCTACCCCTTCTAACTTAGAGGGGAGTTACACACCTGACGTTCAGAATATTAACAAAACTTTTCCAAAGTTAGAGAGGAAACTCTTCCACGCTGGCATACAGTGGGCTACACCGCGTTAGCATATACACTCCACGCCGGTTTGCTTGTAACGGACATACGCCCCCGGCCTTCGGCCACCCCCTCTAACTTAGAGGGGGAGTTACACGCCTGACGTTCAGAATATTAGCAGATTTTTTTCAAAGTTAGGGGGAAAACTCTTCCACGCTGATATACAATGTATTACTTCGCGTTAGCAAATACACTCCACGCCGGTTTGCTTGTAACGGACATACGCCGCCGGTGGGATTAATTCCCGCGGCTTAGTGAATCCAACTTAGCCTCAAGTCGGCTCACCTCAGCCCGGGCGCGGTCAAGGCGACGCCGCACGTGCTCAATAATCCGTTCCCGCTCACCCTCACGCAGTTCCGCTTCAGAGGGCATGGTGGATTGGATGTGGGTGAAATTGGACCAGCCCGGGGCATTGCGGTAGGCCTGTTCGCTGCCGGGCGGCACCACCACAATCACCTGCCGCGCGTAGTAAGGCTCAAACACATCATTGAATTTTCCTCCGTGAAATGGGTGAGGACTCTCAATCGTGAATGGCTTGGGATTGGGACACACCAGCAAACGCAGGTTTGGGCAATCCTTGAACGCGCCGCGCAATAAGCGAAAACCAGGGCCGCATCGCGCGTTTCAGGCCGCGAGTTGTGTCAGGACGCGGTCGATAATCTGCTGTTGCGCGGCTGCGTTGAGCGCCGACAACAGCAAAGTTATGACCACAATCACGTTTCGGCACATATTTTTATCTCATTTTATATATGACAAAGTTTCAGGCATACAAATTTACGAACTTTCGCCAAATCCGGCAAACGGCATACGCACAAAAAGTCATCCGCCCGATATCTCGAACGGATGACGTTGTATTCGATGTGAATCTCAGAGAGGTTTATTTGAGATATTCTTGCACTTTGTCGTTGGGCACCATACGCTCAACAAACACGTAAGCACCGGTTTTCTCAGAGCGTTCCATTTTGAGTACCTTGCTGAAGTTACGGCCTTCGCCGGTCTGCAGGGTTGCGACTACTTTTTTTGCCATAGTAGTAAAGTTTTATTATTTAATCTCTTTGTGCACGGTCACACGGCGGAGATAGGGGTTGTACTTCTTGAGTTCGAGACGCTCGGTGGTGTTCTTGCGGTTTTTGGTTGTGATGTATCGCGACATTCCGGGAACTCCGCTACCCTTTTGCTCTGTGCATTCGAGAATGACTTGAATGCGGTCGCCTTTTGCTTTTTTTGCCATAGTGTGTTACGGTTGAAGAGTTCTGATTTCGGTGAGGTGTCCTTCTTCGGCGGCTTTCTTCAAAGCGGCGTCAAGACCCATTTTGTTGATGTTACGAAGTCCGGCGGCGGTGACGGTCAAGCGGACCCACACGCCCTGCTCGGGCCAGAAGAATTTGCGGTTGAACACGTTCACGTTGAATTTACGTTTCGTGCGGCGCTTCGAGTGCGACACGTTGTTACCCGTGATCGCCTTCTTTCCGGTGATTTGACAAACTCTCGACATGGTGTATCTGACAGTTTTGTGTTGTGAATAATTGGATTGTTACTAACTTCGATTTCGCGGGCATCACGCTGCCAATCCGTTGCGCAGGACACGACGCTTGCAAACGACGCTTTTCGCAAAATGGAATTCTATACAGAACTTTGCAGGAAGGCTCGCCGTCGCGAGTCCGGTGTCGTCCTACGCTTGACGGTCGGCTTTCAGCATCATAACCGGCCCGACGAAGTTTCAACAACACATGTCTGCATCGACATGACCACCGAGGAATCGCCCCGTGCTGTCTCGAAATCGGCTGCAAAATTACTGCTTTTCCGCGTACCGGCCAAAGTTTCCCGACTTTTTTTCGCGTTTTTAATTTATTTAACCAAAAACACTCATTATTTATTTGGCGCATTCAACAGAGAATAAGTAATTTTGCCCCGCTTTGTGTGACACGCTTTTAGCGGACACAGAGACAATTATTAACCTTCTATTTTGAAACCATGACGGAATCTTCCGTCCATACCTTTCTTTTATGACCGATAAGAAACTGCAACTGAACGCCAACCCCATCGTGGCGCACCTCCAGAAGCCGGCCGCCGAGTTCACCCGCGCCGACATCATCCGATTCATCACCGACAAGGGTATTAAAATGGTTAATTTCATGTACCCCGGTGGAGACGGAAAGTTGAAAACGCTCAATTTCGTGATCAACGACCTCGACTACCTTGAGACGATTCTCTCCTGCGGCGAGCGCGTAGACGGCTCCAGCCTGTTCTCCTTCATCGAGGCCGGCAGCAGCGACCTGTACGTCCTGCCCAGATACGCCACGGCTTTCGTCGACCCCTTCGAGGAGATTCCGACACTGTGCCTGCTCTGCTCCTACTTCGACAAGGACGGAAACCACCTCGAGAGTTCGCCCGAGTACACGCTCCACAAAGCCTGCAAGGCATTCACCGAGACAACAGGCCTTCAGTTCCAGGCCATGGGCGAACTGGAGTACTATGTCATCTTCCCCGACGACGAGATGTTCCCCGCCATCGACCAGCGCGGCTACCACGAGAGCGCGCCCTACGCCAAGGGGGGTGACTTCCGCGCCAAGTGCATGCAATACATCGCCCAGACCGGCGGACAAATCAAATACGGACACTCCGAAGTGGGCAACTTCGTGCTCGAGGGAACAACATACGAGCAGAACGAGATCGAGTTCCTCCCCGTGCCCGCCGAAGAGGCCGCCGACCAACTGATGATCGCCAAGTGGATTATCCGCAACCTCGCCTACGAGATGGGCCTCGACGTGACCTTCGCCCCGAAAATC
The DNA here is from genome assembly GCA_902772965.1 of uncultured Bacteroidales bacterium. Lineage (GTDB taxonomy): Bacteria > Bacteroidota > Bacteroidia > Bacteroidales > Muribaculaceae > Sodaliphilus. The sequence continues at coordinate 12,889 of CACYCT010000127.1, forward strand.
ACCGTCGGGAAAGCCGGCTCCGGATTGCACGTGCACATGCGTATCGTTGACCCCAAAACCGGCGAGAACAAAATGCTCGACAACGGCGTTCTCAGCGAAGACGCGCGCCGGATGATTGCCGGTATGATGGACCTCGCGCCCGCCATCACCGCCTTCGGCAACAAGAACCCGACGAGTTACTTCCGCCTTGTGCCCCACCAGGAGGCTCCCACCAACGTCTGCTGGGGCGACCGCAACCGCTCCGTGCTCGTGCGCGTGCCGCTCGGATGGACCGCCAAAGGCGACATGGCTCGCTTAGCCAACCCCAACGAACCCGAAACGCGCCCGGCAACCACCCAGAAGCAAACCGTTGAGATGCGCTCGCCCGACGGCTCGGCCGACATATACCAACTGCTCTCCGGCCTGTGCGTCGCCTGCCGCCACGGATTCGAAATGCCCGACGCGCTCGACGTGGCCGAACGGACCTACGTCAGCGTGAACATCCACGATGAAGCCAACGCCGACCGCCTCGCCACCCTTGACCAACTGCCCGACTCCTGCGTAGCGAGCGCGTATTGCCTTGAGAAACACCGCAACGTGTTCGAGCAGCACGGCGTGTTCTCCCCCGCCATGATCGACGGCATCGCGAAAGCGTTGCGTGACATGAACGACCTCACTCTGCGCAACGACATCAAGGACAAGCCCGAAGAACTGCAACAACTCGTTACCCGCTACTTCCACTGCGGATAAACGTCCTGTTAACCCACAACCGAAGGCACGACGGCTCACACAGGGAGTCAAGTCGTGCCTTCGGTTTTTTACGCTTATGCGGCGCGGGGCTATTGGCCCGAGCGGGTCAGGCCGAAACCTACGAGGCGGTCGTAGCGTCCGCCCGAGGGACGGTCGTAGACGTAGATGTAGTAGTGGTTGATGGTTTGGAACTTATCGCCTTCGATAACGTCGGTTCGGCCGCGTGATGTCCCGTCGGGAATGAAGAGGTACTGGTAGTTGTAGGCACCTTGTTTGAGAAACAGTTCTCCGGTGTAGCATCCCGAGGCGGCATCGTATTTCATCACAGCCAGTTCCGGGGGCAGACTGTTGACCAGGTCGCCTTCGAGCACCACTTTTCCTCCTGTGAGCGGTCCGCCGGTGTCGAGCGTGAAATGGGTCACGACGTAATCGCTTTCGCAGGCGCTATTGTCAGCCTCAGCGTTACGGATGAAGAAGCGGCCGTGTTGGGTTTGGTCGTAGATATATTGGTGGTCGCGGCGGGGCTCGTCGGCATAGAGCGTGGCGTGGTAGTAAGGCTCGAAATAGTTCAGCCGCTCTACGCCCGGGTTGATTGAGTGTGCGTTGACGATTTCGAATCGGCGGTACTCGTTGCCCGCGTCGAAGATGAGTTGCGGCTGGTGCTCGTAGGTGATGTTGTTCATTCCGACGGATGTTGGCCGGGTGAGTACGACTGAGTTGTCGGTTCGCGTGTTCTGCTCAACGATGGTGGTGATTTCGCCGTAGGGGTCGTCAATGACTCCGGCTTTGAAATTGAGGTTGATTTCGAGTTGCTGGTGGTTCGCGTTGTAGTCGATGTCGGTGTTTGATGAGGCGAGCGCGCCCACACTGATTATGTTTTCACACACCCGGAATCGGGCTTGAAACAGAATGTGGTCAGGGTCGTCCTGCTCATAAACGCGAACGAGGTAGTTTCCGCTCAGCAGCAACCGCATCTCTTCGTTAGGCAGGGCGAAGGTGTAGTTGCAGTATTGCGCGAATGTGGCTTCAGAGCGCTGATAGTCGGTTATATCGGCTTGATTGAATCCATCGACCCATTCATTCTCAACCAGTTGCGATGGTCTCCACTGATTGTCGCAGTGGTAAACGCTGTAACGCAGGTAGTGCAGGTCGTAGTCCATGTAATCGAAGGTGACCCGGATTTGGTCGCTTGTCCCCATCATGATTACGGGTGGGAGCAGCCAATTACTTTCCGGAGCCACTTGCAGTGAGCGCACGCGGGGATCGAAGGTGATTTGTCCGGTATAGGTGATGTCGCTCTGCTGCGCGATGCCGGAGATGGCGGCAAGCAGTGATATGAGAATGAGAGACAGGCGGAGAGTTTTCATCGGGGGCGGTGTTTTTTGGGGTTTGACGCTGAACGCGCGTTGTGGTTTAATACATCGATCGGAGCGATTCGATGTAACGGTAGGCGTATGTGGCGAGGATTTGTTTTCGGCTCAGCCCCACGCGCTTGCATTGTTTGAGCCTACGCCAAAGGGCTTTCAGATCTGTTCCGGCGTACATGTCTTTCTTCACCTCGGTGAGTTTCGCTGTCCGGAAGAAACGGGGAATGCGTTGAATGGCAAACCGCCGGAGGATTCGGTCAATTTCGTCGGCGGGTTCGTCGGCGAGGAGGGATTCGAGTTCGGTCCTGACGATGTTCCACGCCTTGATTTTGGGCATGGAGTAGTCGTAACTTTTGGTGACCGAGAGAGATGACTGCCTGTATTGGAATCCGGGGCGGTGGAGGTTGCGCACGCCTGTGTCTTTTGCGGCGAGGATGGCCGAAAAGTCGTCGGCCGCCCATGCGCAGGGAGTATAGAAGAATCCGCCCCGCGCTTTGAGTGTCTCGGTTCGGAAGACCCATTCTCCGAGGCATTGCCGGCGTCCGCGAATCCAATGGTAAATCATCGAGTAGACATTCTCGAAATCGGGTCGGTCGAGTTGGATGTCAATGATTTCACCGTGCTCGTTGATTACCTCCATGCGTGTGTGGTATAGGTCAAAGCCGGGGTGAAGGTCGATTTCCCGGGCGAGGTCTTCAAGGCAGTTGGGCAGCAGGCGGTCGTCATCACCGATGCACATCAGGTAATCGCCGTGGCAAAGAGCGAGGGCATTGTTCCAGTTTTTCACAAGTTCAACGGCACCATAGCCGCTGGGATTCCGGTGGTAGGTCATTCTGGGGTCGGCGAGGGTGTCGGCGACCGATTTGAGGTCTTCGGGTGAAGCGTCGTCAACAACGACCACCTCGAAGTCGGCATAGGTCTGACTGAACACGCTTTTCAGACATTCGTCGAAAAACGCCGCCTTGTATGCGGGTATAAGGATGGTGAATTTCATTCTGCTATTATCTGCGTTTGTGCAAAATTACCTCTATACCACAGAAAGAGCGCAAAAGGGAGGAAAGATTTAAACACTTTTAACAGGCGAATACCTCCGATTTTTTTTACTTTTGTGGGCGTTGAAGAGAATGTTGATGACTTTTTCTTCGGCTACGACCGATAACCAATCTTTCCTGTTATGTTCCGAACGCTCCTGCGGCACGTTGGCCGCTATCGCACGGCGGCGATACTCACGCCGATTTTCATCTTGCTCGAAGTGGTGTTTGATGTGCTGATTCCCTACGTCACCTCGTGGCTCATCGACTACGGAATCAATGGCCGCCACCTGCCGAGCGTGTACCGATACGGCGGGTTGATGTTGCTGATGGCTTTTATGAGTCTCGCGATGGGTATCCTCGCCGGACGCTTTGTGGCCTATGCCTCGACGGGGTTCGCGGCCAATCTGCGCAAGGCGATGTACCGCAACATTCAGCGGTTCGCTTTCAGCGACATCGACAAGTACAGCACAGCAGGTCTGGTAACGCGAATGACCACCGATGTGACCAACATCCAGTCGGCCTTCCAGATGATACTGCGCACGTCAATCCGCGCGCCGTTCTCGCTCGTGTCGAGCATTGTGATGTGCTTCATCATCAGCCCGAAGATGAGTTTGATTTTCATCGTGGCCGCCGTGGTGCTGGCCATAGTGCTGGCCTGGGCGATAAGCAAGGCCGGAGCGTTGTTTACCCGCGTGTTCGCCCAATACGACGTGATGAACCGTGCCGTGCAGGAGAACGTGAGCGCCATTCGTGTGGTAAAAGCCTTTGTGCGCGAAGATTATGAGAATCAGAAATATGAGCTTGCCGCCCGTGGCCTGTATCGCCTTTATGTGAAGGCCGAGCGCATTATGGCACTGACCCACCCCGTGATGAACCTTGTGGTTTACGGGTGCATCATCGCAATCAGTTGGCTTGGCGCGCAACTCGTTGTCGCCGACCAACTCACCACGGGCCAGCTCACGTCGCTGTTCACCTATGTGATGAGTATCTTCATGTCGCTGATGATGCTGAGCATGATTTTCGTGCAGATCACCATGAGCGCCGCCAGCGCCAAGCGCGTCACCGAAGTGCTCAACGAAGTGCCCGACATCGACAACCCCGACCAACCCGACCACGTTATCCCCGACGGGCGCCTCGACTTCAACCACGTCAGTTTCGCCTACAAAGGCGGCAGCGGAGAATATGCCCTGCACGACATTGACCTGCACATTCAGTCGGGACAAACCATAGGCGTTATCGGCGGAACCGGTAGCGGAAAATCCAGCCTGATTACGCTCGTGAGCCGGCTCTACGACGTCACAATCGGAAGCGTACACGTCGGGGGGAAAGACGTCAGGACGCTTGACCTGACCACGCTTCGCGACACCGTCGCAGTCGTGCTGCAGAAAAACGTGCTCTTCTCCGGAACCATCGCCGAAAACCTCCGTTGGGGAAACGCCGACGCCACCGACGAGCAGATCCGACATGCCTGCCACATCGCCTGCGCCGACGAGTTTGTGGAAGCCATGCCCGACCGCTACAACACCCGAATCGAGCAAGGCGGAACCAACGTCAGCGGCGGGCAGCGGCAGCGACTGTGCATTGCCCGCGCACTGCTCAAAAAACCGAAAATCCTCGTCCTTGACGACTCAACAAGCGCATGCGACAACGCAACCGACGCAACCATACGGCAACGGCTTCAAACCCAACTCCCCGCCATGACGCGCATCATCATCGCCCAACGAATCAGTTCCATCAAAGACTGCGACCGGATCCTCGTGCTCGACGGCGGACGCGTAAGCGGATGGGACACGCACGACAACCTGCTCAAAACCAATTCCGTCTACCAAGAAATCTGCGCCATTCAAGACGAAGACCACGGTGACTTTGACAAACCTCAATCCTGACGGCCATGAGAACTCCCTTCCAACCACGAAACCATAACTCGGCGCCCGCAGGCAAACCGCAAGGCAACCGGAAAGACATCATGCTGCGGCTCACACGGTTTGTGCTCCGTAACTACAAATTCTCGCTCGCAACGGTTGCCGTTTGCATCATTATCAGCGCTGTGACCACGCTTGCCTCCACCTTGTTCACGCGCACGCTCATCGACGAGTATATCGTTCCGCTCACCCAAACCGCCACACCCGACTTCAAGCCGCTCGCCCGGACACTTATCCATTTGGGCATTATCCTGCTCGTGGGCGTAGTATGCAGTTACACCTACAACCGATTGATGATCAACGTCACACAAGGGTCCATCCTCCGCCTGCGAACCGATATGTTCCGCCACATGCAGCAACTCCCCGTTGCCTACTTCGACACCCACTCCCACGGCGAAGTGATGTCGACCTACACCAACGACGTCGACACCCTCCGGTCGATGATCAACCAAAGTTTGCCTCAGGCACTCAATTCATTGATAACCATAAGTATCACTCTCGGGTCAATGCTCGTGCTCAGTTTGCCGCTTACCCTCGTGGCGCTCGTGATGGCTCTCGTGATGGCCTTCACCACCACCTGGCTCGGAAAACGCTCAAGAAAGCACTTCAAACAGCAGCAGCAACGCCTCGCCGACGTCAACGGATTTATTGAGGAAATGCTCACCGGGCAGCGGGTTGTCAAGGTTTTCTGTCACGAGAACCAGGCCATCGAGCAGTTCGAGGTACTGAACGAGAACCTACGCTCGAGCACCTACAACGCCAACCGGATCGCCAACATTGTCATGCCCGTCAACGGCAACCTCGGCTACCTCAGTTACGTGCTCATCGGTGTGATCGGAGCCACGCTCATCATCTCGGGTCGCGTCGACCTAAGCCTCGGAACACTCGTGGCATTCCTGACGCTGAACAAGAGTTTCGCGCGCCCGATCGCCAACGTGAGCCAGCAGATCAACAGCGTGCTAAACGCCTCGGTAGGCGCCGAGCGCGTGTTCCGAATCATCGACGAGCAACCAGAAACCGACACCGGCACCGTAACCCTTGTCAACGCCATCGAAGCCGACAACGGCATGCTCATTCCCATGCCTTACCGAACCGGCCTCTGGGCATGGCAAGTGCCAACCGAAAGCGGCAAACCGCGATTCGTGAAAGTCAACGGCGGTGTGCAACTCAGTCACGTCAACTTCGGCTACAATGCCGACAAACAGGTGCTCTTCGACATCATACTCCAAGCCATGCCCGACCAGAAAATCGCCTTTGTCGGCGGCACCGGTGCCGGAAAAACCACCATAACCAACCTCATCAACCGCTTCTACGACATCCAGAGCGGCACCATCACTTACGACGGAATCAACATCACCGACATCCGCAAGGAAAGTCTCCGGCGCTCGCTCGGCATGGTGCTCCAGGAAACACACCTGTTCACCGACACCGTACTCAACAACATTCGCTACGGACGCCTCGACGCCACCGACCAGGACTGTATCGAAGCCGCGAAACTCGTTGGCGCGGACGGATTTATCCGCCGCTTAAGCAACGGCTACTTCACCATGCTCAGCGGCGACGGCGGTAACCTGAGCCAAGGCGAGCGACAACTGCTGGCCATCGCCCGCGCCGCCGTGGCCAATCCGCCGGTGCTTATCCTCGACGAGGCCACGTCAAGTATCGACACGCACACCGAGCGGCTCGTGCAGCATGGCATGGACTCGCTTATGAAAGGCCGAACCACCTTTGTCATCGCCCACCGGCTCAGCACAGTCCGCAACGCCGACATCATCGTCGTGCTCGAGCGCGGACACATCATCGAGGCCGGCAACCACGACCAACTCATCGCCCTCGGTGGAAAATACCACCAACTCTACACCGGACGAGAACTGTAATCCCAAACTCCCTGAACAGGAAATTTGGGAATTATAGAGGGAATGTGATGGATAACGGTTAATGCTGCAGTGTGAATTTCAGGTCTTTCCCGATGGGGAAGAGTGTGCCTTGCAGCGGACGGAGAACATAGTATTTCTCCTCGTAGTTGTATTCAACAATCTCGGCGTAACATTCCACACCGTAATGGTCTTCGACCCACAATCCGAGGCCGGAGGTGTCTTCGGCATGATGCGCGAGATGGAAAATCCGATAGTGGCCTTCCAAATTGTCTTTTCGAATCAGGCCGTCATCGTAAATACGCAGACGAATCAGGTTGCCGTCCTCATCGAGCGGACAAACGTAATCATAGTCGCTTTTGCAAATCGAAGGGCCGTAATCGAACTCATACACCCCCTGCTTGTCGCGCAGGCTTCCGGTGATGGGATCCTGGGTGGGAATCCATTGGAGTTCGTGACCGTTGTTGTCCACGGCGATAATCTTCACGGTTCCCGGGTCGTCAACGGCCATTCGGATAATCAACGGCCGCAGGTTCTCGGTACGGAAATACACATGGCCTTTGTCTTCGTCTTGCGAACCGAGAAACATCGCCTGGGTGTACTCGTTTATCGACAGCGACGTGTTTTCTTCTCTTGGGCAAATCAGCCACAGGTTTCCCTGCCCTGTGTCGATATCGACTTTTTTGATGTCTTTCAGGGCCGGGTAATAGATACACAGCAGGTTGTAGAACGGGCTGTTTTTCAGATCATCGATTGATTTGAAATTGCCGATAGGCGCGATGGAGATAAATTGGTTGTCTTCGTAAATCGGGTCAACCGGCCCGGTGTTCAACATCGCAGGCAGATTCACACCGGAAAAATCCTCAACCGGTTCAGTCGCGGGCGGATTGGGTGCCGCTGTTGCCTGATTCGACTGGGTTGCTTTTGTGCAGGAGACTCCGCCCGACAGCATTGCGCAACAAGCGAAGAGCAATATTATATGCTTGATTTTCATCTCATTATCAATACTTCACATATACTTGAAGACGAAATGTGCTCTCTTCTTCGCTACAAAAGTACAAAAACTTCTTAATAAAGCGCGTTAATTATAATTATTTGTGCAAAAAAAGCCGACTGACGCGGTTGCGGCAATCGGCCTTTGATTTTAACAAGTATCGCGGTGGAAATCGGCTTATGCTTCTTTCTTGATGATTCGGCGCTCTTTGATGCGGGCTTTCTTACCGGTGAGTTGACGCAGGTAATAAAGTTTGGCGCGGCGCACTTTACCGTGCTTGTTGATGGTGATGCTGTCGATGAAGGGCGATTCCACGGGGAAGATGCGTTCCACACCGATGTTGTCGCTGATTTTGCGAACGGTGAAACGTTTTTTCAGGCCGTGACCGTTGATTTTAATCACAACGCCGCGGTACTGCTGGATACGCTCTTTGTTACCTTCTTTGATACGATAAGCGACCGTGATGGTGTCGCCGGGGAAGAATTCGGGCAGTTCCTTGCCTGTGGCAAATGCCTGCTCGGCAATTTTCATTAAGTCCATTGCAGGGATTTTGTTTTGATTGTTAGGGTTTTAACTGACCGCAATGTACACAAGCCACTCGTTCTTCTTGCCAGAGATTGCGGAAAGCGACCGCAAAATTACATCATTATTCCCAACCGGCAAAATTTTCCGCTCTTTTTTTGAAAATTTTGAAAAACACCTCACGAAAAACCATCCTCAGACTGACTACACTCTGACAGACAATAGACAATAAATCCACTTTTTACGCCTGTTTTGTTGCGTGATTGACAAATAATGACGAAATTTGCACAAAATTCCGAAAAACCCATAATTTACATATCACTATGACAAAATTCCGCCTCACACTGATAGCGCTCGCCCTCGGCGCAATCGCTTCAGCCAACGCTCAAAACAACCCGAACGGCGGCATCGACCCAACGATGCTCCAGCAAATCCGGCAGAAAGCCGGTGCGGGGGCTCCCGCCGCGCTGCGTAACGCCGTGGCCGCCAACCCCATCGACGACCTCGCCAAAAACTACCGGAACACCACCATCACCGACACGCACTTCTCCATCGAAACCACGCCTCAATCGATTCACAACCAACGGCAATCGGGACGATGCTGGATGTACTCGGCTTTCAACGTGATGCGCGCCAACTTCGCGAAAAAGCACAACGACACGCTCCGCGTGGAGTACAGCCACGACTACCTCTTCTTCTACGACCAGCTCGAAAAGGCCAACCTGATGCTTCAAGGTGTAATCGACTGCGCCGACAAGCCCATCGACGACCAGCGGGTGCAGTTCTTCTTCCACCACCCCATCGGTGACGGCGGAACTTTCTGCGGAGCGGCCGACCTCGCCGAGAAATACGGCCTCGTGCCCATCGAAGCCCAGCCCGAAACCTACTCCGCCGAGCGCACCTCGCGCATGCGCGCGCTCGTTTCCTCAAAATTACGCGAGTTCGGCCTCGAACTGCGCGACATGGTGGCAAAGAAAAAATCAACCTCAGCCATCAAACAACGCAAAACCGAAATGCTCGCCACCATCTACCAAATGCTCTCGCTCGTGCTCGGAGAACCCGTGAAAGAGTTCACCTACGCCTTCCGCGACAAGTCGGGACGCGCCGTGGGACAGCCCAAAAAATACACCCCTATCGAATTCTACCGGGAAACACAAGGCAACGGTCCCATCAACGGAACATTCATCATGGCGATGAACGACCCGCGGCGCCCCTACTACAAAACCTATGAGGTGGAATGGGACCGGCACACCTACGACGGACACAACTGGCGCTACATCAACCTCCCCATGGAAGACATCGCCCAAATGGCCATCGCCTCCCTGAGCAACAACACCAAACTCTACTCCAGTTACGACGTGAACAAGCAACTCAACCGCGAAGTGGGGTACCTCGCCCTCGACAACTACGACTACGGTACCCTGTTCGGAACCACCTTCGGCATGGACAAGGCGCAACGCATCGCCACCTTCGACTCCGGCTCCACCCACGCCATGACCCTCACCGCCGTGGACCTTGACGCCAACGGACGTCCCATCAAATGGAAAGTGGAAAACTCTTGGGGTACCGCCTCGTGCCACAAAGGCTACTGCATCATGACCAACGAGTGGTTCAACGAGTTCATGTTCCGCCTCGTGGTTGACAAGCAATACGTGCCCGAAAAGATCCTCAAGGCCGCCGAGCAGGCACCCATCATGGTCATGCCCGAAGACCCGCTGTTCTCGACCGACGACTGACACCCTTACAAACGCCAACAAACAATCCCCACCGCAAACTCCGGCGATGGGGATTGTTTGTCACCTCTGCGGATAAGTCAAAACAGACTCAGGGGCTTCTGCTCGATACGCCCGGAGGCGAAAGCGATACGGTCGGGGTTGATGTCAATTCCGATCGAACGCCGATTGAGGTCGTAAGCCACTTTGCAGGTCGTGCCGGTGCCACAGAAGGGGTCAAGCACAATGCCGTCGCGCGGACATGTGGCAAGTATCGGGAATGCCACCATCCGCTCTGGACTCACGCGGTACCGCTCTATCGAACTCCGTTCGGGAGCGATGCTCCACACGTCAACGGGCATCACCCCACCCTCGCCCAAATGGTGGCCGCCAGTGCGGGCCTGCTCCTCGTCAAAGTAATAATTGGCGCCCTTGACGAGATGGAACACAAACTCGTGGGCGTTGCGCAGATGGTCGTTGGCGGTCTCGAAATGCCCCTGTGACTTGTTCCACACCACGTCGTTGCGAAGTGTCCAGCCCTGCAGGTCGAGCATCTTAATCACCACACGCCACGGGAAAGCCATCATCGAGCGGTCGCTATAGAAGTCCGACAGGTTCAGCCACAATGAGCCCTCTGGCCGGAGCACACGGTAGGCCTCGGCCATCACGCGAAGCAGTTCATTGGTGAAATCCTCAATCGTGGCATGGGAAATCGACTCGGTCTTATACTGTCGCAAACTCCAATATGGTGGCGTGGTTACGATGCAGTCTATCGATTGGTCGGGGATTTGCCCCATCATTTGGCGCGCGTCGCCGGCGAGATAGAGCGGCATCGTGCCGAGTTGATGAAGGAGCGTCCGCCGGGAAGCATCAACCTCTGCGGCTTTGATGATCAGCGGATCCACGGCAGGCTCCGGTTGAGACACCTCAGCCGGTGGAGCGACAGACTCAACCACCGGAGACATTTCTTCCGGCATGGGAGCGACATAATCGGCATCCAACCGTTCGCGGAGCAACTCGGCCGCGCGGGCACTCATGGGGTCGTGACCGATGGCATTCATCGCGACATCGGCCAGCCACATGGCCACCAGTTGATTGGCGTCTACATGAAATAGTCGGGCGAGTTTCACCACCTGCCCGCGCTTTGGCAAACGGTCGCCGTGCTCATAACGGCTGTACATCGGCACGTCGACTCCTATCGCGCGGGCCAGCTCGCGTTGCAGCAATCCCTGCTCGCGACGCAAAGTGCGTATTCGTTCAGAAAACAACATAAGGCACAATTTGTTAACTTCTGACAAAAGTACGCTTTTATTCTGAACCGACAAGCGATTGAACACACTTTTTTGAAAAATCCCGATTATCAAGCGGAATCGGAACGGTGGTGACGCCGATGGGAATGGCCGCGCAAACTATGGCGCACATAACGCTCACCGAAAAAGAACATCACCAAGAATCCGGCCAAGGCACCCAAAGCGTTGCTCATCATATCGTACACGTCAAAACTGCGTCCCAAGCGCATCACCAACTGGCCGGCTTCCATCAGCACACCCAGCGTGACGGCGACCATCATCAGCGCCAGCGACAGGTTGGCTCTCACATGATGCGGATAACGGAACTTGACCATATCGGTGATAAACACCATCGTCGCGCCGAAGTACATGGTGAAATGAATCACCTTGTCGGCCCCTTCAAATAGCATAACCTCCTGCTCGCCTACAGGATCGGGCCACAACGAGAAATAGGCGATGGCCAAGACAACCAACACCGACAGAACCCCTACAGGTACATTTTTAATAAGCTTTCCAATCATAAGTCCGACAAAAGTACTCCATTTTATTTAAACACAAACCACAAATACATTTTTTAATATCACCTACAGCCAACATCGGGCCAAACGTTAAGGTTATGAAAAATGAAAAACAAAATTTGGGCGGTTGGGGAAAAAGATGTAATTTTGCATTTCGTTTGAAAAAAACTATAAATACACACCCGATACTCATCACCCATGAACGTTAACTACGAACAAATCGACCCCTGCAACGCCGTCATCTCCATCGCACTGGTTGAAGACGACTACAGCAAAGGCGTAAAACAGGAACTTGCCCGCCTCGCACAACGCCGACCCATCAAAGGCTTCCGTCCCGGACACGTGCCCGCAAGCCTGATGCAACGCCAGTTCGGCGGAGAGGCAAAAGCCTATGTGGTCGACCGCATCGTCAGCGAGCAACTCGCCAACTATCTCAAAGAAAACAAAGTAGCCGTGCTTGGAGAACCCATGCTCAGCGAAGGCACCAAAGTGGACCTCAACACCGAAAAAGAATTCGAGTTCCGCTTCGACATCGGTCTCAAGCCCGAAATCAACGTCACCTGCGACTCATCCGTCGCCGTGCCATACTACCTGATTGACGTCACCGACGAGATGGTGGACAAGCAAATCGAAATGCTCTGCCAGCGCAACGGACGCCAAGTGCCCGGAGACGTCTCCGAAGCCGATTCCATGCTACGCGGATCCATGGCCGAACTCGACGAGAACGGAAACGAGAAAGAAGGCGGAATCACCGTCGAATCAACCATCGTGATGCCCTCGCGCTCGCACGACGAAGAGCAGAAGAACGCCATGATCGGCGTCGAAGTGGGACAAACCATCACCATCAACCCCGCCAAAATCGCCGGCGAAAGCCAAGTCGAACTCGCCTCGATGCTCAATATCGACAAGGAACAGGCAAAAGACATCAAATCCGACTTCAAGTTCTATATCAACGAAATCATGGTGCACCGCCCCGCCGAAATCGGTCAGGAACTCTTTGACGAAGTTCTTGGCACAGGCGAAGTGGACAACGAGGAAGACTTCCGCGCCAAAGTGCGCGAAATGATTTCCCGCCAGTACGTCGGCGACAGCAACTACCGGTTCACCATCGACGTGCGCCGCGCACTGGAGGAAAACGTCGGTGAGGTCGCCCTGCCCGACGCCTTCCTCAAACGCTTCCTGCTCAGCCGAAACGAAAAAGCCACAGCCGAGCAAATCGAAAGCGAATACCCCCAAGCGCGCCAACAACTCATCTGGCAACTCATCCAAGACCAAGTGGCCACCAAACTCGACGTCAAAGTCACCGAGGAAGACATGCTCCGCACCGCACGATTCATGACCCTGCAGCAAATGGCCCAATACGGCATCGGAAACATGCCCGACGAAATCCTTGACCGCTATGCGCACCAACTGCTCGAAAAAGACGAAAACCGCGAGGCGGTGGCACAACGCGCGTTCGACGACAGCCTCTATGCCGCACTCAAAGACGCCGTCACCCTGACCGAGCAAACCGTGAGCGTGGAAGAGTTCCAGGCACTCTTCGCCAATGAAGAACCCATGCCCGAACAAACCGAAGAAAAAGAAGCTGAATAAAAACAACTTATTCACCACTTATATGGGCGTCAGGCTTAAAACAAAGTATGACGCCCATTTTTACGCTATATTATACACCTTATAAATAACTGGTGGATAAGAAACTCACCCGCCCGGAAATCTTTTTTTTCAAAAAAATTCAGAATAATGCCGAGATTAGGAAAAAAAGCAGTAACTTTGTAGATATCAAATAACGACAACACAACAAAACACCATATAACCTATGCAAAACGACTTCAGAAACTTCGCCGTTAACCACCGCGGCATGAACGGTCTGGCCCTTGACCAATACGTCGGACACGTCGTAGACAACTATATCAACCCCACCATCATGGAAGAGCGCCGCCTCAACGTGACGCAAATGGACGTCTTCTCCCGGCTGATGATGGACCGCATCATCTTCCTCGGAACCGAAGTGTCAGACTACACCGCCAACGTTATCCAAGCGCAACTGCTCTACCTTGACTCGGCCGACACCGGTAAAGACATCTCCCTGTATATCAACTCCCCGGGCGGTTCAGTATACGCCGGACTCGGAATCTACGACACCATGCAGTTCATCAAATCGGACGTGTCAACCATCTGCACCGGAATGGCCGCATCAATGGCCGCCGTACTGCTCGTGGCCGGACAAAAAGACAAACGATTCGCGCTCAAACACTCCAGAGTGATGATCCACCAACCCATGGGCGGAATCCAGGGACAAGCGTCTGACATCGAAATCACCTCGCGAGAAATCATCAAACTCAAACAAGAACTCTACAACATCATCAGCGAACACTCCGGACAACCCTACGACAAAGTCTACGCCGACTCCGACCGCGACTACTGGATGACATCAGCCGAGGCAAAAGACTACGGAATGATCGACAAAGTGCTCACCCGCACCACTTAACACGACCCACCACTAAACTCAATGGCAAAAAAGAGAAACAACGAACCCTGCTGCAGTTTCTGCGGCAGAGCCGACAGTGAAGTGATGCTGCTCCTGCCCGGAGTGAGCGGCTTCATCTGTAATGACTGCGCCGAAAGAGCACACGAAATCTCAAAAGAATACCTCCAGCAATCCGACCACAAAGGCGCTGCCGACATACAACTTGACCAACTGCCCAAACCCGAGGAAATCAAAAACTTCCTCGACCAGTACGTCATCGGTCAGGAACAGGCGAAAAAATACCTCTCCGTCGCCGTCTACAACCACTACAAACGCCTCGCCCAAACAACCGACCCCGACGGAATCGACATCGAAAAATCCAACATCATCATCGTCGGTCCCACCGGAACAGGAAAAACACTCTTGGCCAAAACCATAGCCCGACTGCTCAAAGTGCCCTTCGCCATCGTCGACGCAACCGTGCTCACCGAGGCCGGATACGTCGGAGAGGACATCGAAAGCCTGCTCACACGACTGCTCGCCGCCTGCGACTACAACGTTGACGAGGCGGAACGCGGCATCGTCTTCATTGACGAAATCGACAAAATCGCGCGCAAAGGCGACAACCCCTCCATCACACGCGACGTGAGCGGAGAAGGCGTGCAGCAGGGACTGCTCAAACTGCTCGAAGGCTCCATCGTGAACGTACCACCGCAAGGCGGACGAAAACACCCCGAGCAGAAAATGATCGCCGTCGACACAAAAAACATCCTCTTCATCTGCGGAGGCGCATTCGAAGGCATCGAGCAGAAAATCGCACAGCGGATGAACACCCACATCGTCGGATACGGAGCAACCAACCACGTCAGCCAACACGACCGCGAACGACTGCTCCACTTCGTCGCACCGCAAGACCTGCGCTCCTACGGACTCATTCCCGAAATCATCGGACGACTGCCCATCCTGACAAACCTCGAGCCGCTCGACCGCAACGCGCTACTGAGAATACTCACAGAACCCAAAAACGCCATCGTCAAGCAATACATCAAACTGCTTGAAATGGACGGCGTTAAACTCATCATCAACCCCGACGTGCTCGAATATGTCGTCGACAAAGCCATAGAGTTCAAACTCGGAGCGCGGGGACTACGCTCAATCTTCGAAACCATCATGATCAACGTGATGTACTCCCTGCCGTCTCAAAAACAAAAATCCTACACGCTCACACTCGAATACGCGCGGGAACAACTCGAAAACTCCAACTTCGAACTCCTCGCACGGCAATCCTGAGTACAACACTCCATCCTCCCCACTCCTCTCTCCACAAGCATGCCAACCTCAACCGATCAAAGACATATGACCGACAAACGTATCCTCGAAGAACTGAAACACCACTTCGGGTTCGACACATTTAAAGATAACCAGGAAGCCATCATCGACAACCTGCTCCAGGAACGCGACACCTTCGTGCTCATGCCAACCGGAGGAGGCAAATCACTGTGCTATCAACTTCCCGCACTGATGATGCAGGGAACAGCCATCATCATCTCGCCTTTGATCGCCCTGATGAAAAACCAAGTCGACGCCATGAGAACTTACAGCGAAGACGACGGCATCGCACACTTCCTCAACTCCTCGCTCAACAAACAGGCAATCACACAAGTTCGACACGACGTCGCCACCGGAAAAACCAAACTCCTCTACGTCGCACCCGAATCGCTCACGAAAGAAGAGAACATCGAATTCCTCAAAGGGATACACATCTCCTTCTACGCCGTCGACGAGGCACACTGTATCTCAGAATGGGGACACGACTTCCGACCCGAATACCGGCGAATCCGACCCATCATCAACGCCATCGGAAACCGGCCCATCATCGCACTCACAGCCACCGCCACGCCCAAAGTGCAGCACGACATCCAGAAAACACTCGGCATCACGGCAGCCGCCGTGTTCAAATCCTCCTTCAACAGGCCCAACCTTTACTACGAAGTAAGACCCAAAACTAAAGACATCAACAAAGACATCATCCGCTTCATCAAAGCCAACGAAGGAAAATCAGGCATCATCTACTGCCTCAGCCGTAAACGCGTGGAAGAACTCGCCGAACTGCTCCGCATCAACGACATCAAAGCACTCGCCTACCACGCCGGAATGGACTCCGCAACACGCACACAAAACCAAGACGACTTCCTCCACGAAAACGTCGACGTGATGGTGGCGACCATCGCTTTCGGAATGGGAATCGACAAACCCGATGTGAGATACGTCATCCACTACGACATCCCAAAAAGCCTCGAAGGCTACTACCAGGAAACCGGACGAGCAGGACGCGACGGAGGCGAGGGAAAATGCATCACCTTCTACTCACAGAAAGACCTCGACAAACTTGCCAAATTCATGAAAGACAAACCCGTGTCGGAACAGGAAATCGGCAAGCAGATCCTCAAAGAAACAGGCGCATACGCCGAATCCGCCGTGTGCCGGAGAAAAACACTGCTACACTATTTCGGAGAGGACTACAACCAAGACAACTGCGGAAACTGCGACAACTGCATCAACCCGCCAAAGCGCATCGAAGCCTCCGACGAACTCGCCAACGCCATCGAGACCATACTCATGGTCAAAGAGTCCTTCCCCGTTGAGCACATCGCAAACATCCTTATCGGAAACAACGACGACGAGGTGAAACGAAACCGCCACAACGAACTCGAACTCTTCGGCATCAACAGCAACCGAGATTTCAAGTTCATGACCTCCGTGATCCGACAAGGAATACTCGCCGGATACATCATCAAAGACATCGAAAAATACGGCGAACTCAAAATCTCAGCCCAGGGACACCAATTCCTCGCCAACCCCACCTCCTTCCTCATCGCCGAAGACCGGACCTTCAACGACAACGACGGAGAAGAACACACCTCTGCCGCCGCAGTGCTCGACCCGACACTGTTCAGCATCCTCAAACAGGAAAGGAAACGCATCGCCGCCGAGAAAAAAGTGCCACCCTTCGTCATCTTCCAAGACCCCTCGCTCGAAGCCATGGCAACAACCTACCCCATCACCATCGATGAACTCAAACTCATCTCCGGAGTGGGCGAAGGAAAAGCGAAACGCTGGGGAGACTCCATCGTGAACATCATCAAACGATACGTCGAGGAAAACGACATCGAGCGACCCGAAGACTTCCGGATAAGGGGCAACCCGAGCAGCAACGACTTCCGAATCTACCTCATTCAGGGAATCGACAACCGGCACGCACTCGACCAACTCGCCAAAGACAAAGGCAGAACCATGGAAGAACTGCTCGACGAACTCGAGCGAATCGTCTACTCGGGATACAAAATCGATATCAACTATTACATCAACGAAACCCTCGACGATTACTTCCGCGACGAAATCTTCGAATACTTCCAGACAGCCCAGACCGACGACCTGCAAACGGCGCTCGACACCATCATGGGCGACAAATACGAGGACGAGGACATCCGCGACATCCGACTCGTCAAAATCCAATTCCTCAGCGAGATGGGTAACTGACACCGGATCGCGGCAAAAGCACATATCCAACACTACATCTGTTCCATTTCCGCCGCCCGGATACTCAACACCGGGCGGCAAAGTTTTTCCGCAAAATCTTGTTCACTCAAGGGAAAAGTGCTAACTTTGTCGGCTGATAAAACAGTTAACGGCAATGACCCACCTAAAACACCTCCTCCTGCTCGCCGCCATCGCCCTCGGCACATTCAGCGCAACCCTATCGGCCCAAGACTTCACCAAAGTCGACACACTCAAGTTTGTCAACGGGCTCAACTTCCGACTCATCAACTACGCCTTCGACCGAACCCTCCACTCGCGCATTCCCGCCACCATCCGCGACAGCGTGCGCCCGACACTCTGGGACAGAGCACGATGCACCTCCGGAAAAGCCATCAGATTCCGAACAAACTCCCGCGCCATCGCCGTGAGATATAACCTGTGGACCAATATGCACATGATGCACATGGCCGACACCGGAATCAAAGGAACCGACCTGTACATCTACGATGAGGACGAACGCCGGTGGCAATTCGTAAACTGCAACCGACCCGTGCGCATCGACAGCCCCGAACGACCCCGAAAAGACTCCATACAAAGCAAAGTCTACGTCGACAAACTCGACGGAAAAATGCACGAGTACATGATTTACCTGCCTCTGTACGACGGCGTGGAGTGGCTTGAAATCGGAGTCGACTCCTCGGCCGTGATCACACAACCCGTACTCAACTCGCCCCGAAGCGGGAAAAAATTCGTCTTCTACGGCACGAGCATTCTCCAAGGCGGCTGCGCATGCCGGCCGGGTATGGTTGGAACAAGCATTATCCAGCGAGATATGGACATCGAATGCGTCAACCTCGGATTCAGCGGTGAGGGTAAAATGGACTCCGTGATGGCACGTGCCATGGCCGCGATCCCCGACGTGGCCGCGTTCATCCTTGACCCCATACCCAACTGCACCAAAGACATGTGCGACACGCTCACCTACGGATTCGTCAACATCCTGCGCCAAGCCAGGCCCGACGTGCCCATCATCATGGTCGAGGGACAGATGTACTCCTACGCAAAATACTCCGATTTCTACTCCAAATACCTGCCCGAGAAAAACGACGAGTTCCACAAAAACTACCTCCGCCTGCGCGCCGACAACCCAAAAAACCTATATTACGTTGACTGCCACAACCTCTTCGGACCCGACAACGAGGGCACCGTCGACGGAATACACCTCACCGACATCGGATTCTACTTCTACGCGCAGAAACTGATGCCCTACCTGCGCGCCATACTCGACGGCAAAAAAGTGCCCCACCAGAAAGAAGTGAACAAACCACGAAAGTAACCATCACCACCGCCACGTGACCGACCGCGCGTACATACTCTCCCTCATCGCCCAAGGCGAACACGAGCACCAGGATTTCAAATACCAGATCTCCGACGCACGGAAAATCGCCCGCAGCATCTCAGCCTTCGCAAACCACAGCGGCGGACACCTGCTCGTGGGAGTGAAAGACAACGGCGTGGTGGCCGGGGTGAGCAGCGATGAGGAAATGTACATGATCGAGCAGGCCGCCTCGCTCTACTGCCGACCAGAACAAACAGTCCATTTCTCTGTTTACCACCTCGACGGGAAAGCCGTCGTTAAAGCCGACATCGCCGAAGCCGGCACCAAACCCGTCAAAGCGCCCGACGAGAACGGAAACTACCGCGCATACTACCGTGTGGCCGACGAGAACGTGCTCGCAAGCGCGCTTCACGTCAGGCTGATGAGCGAACCCGCCGCAGAAAACGATACACAACTCGCCTTCACCGAGCGCGAGCAACAACTGCTCGACTACCTCGACCACCACGGAGGAATCACACTCACCGGATTCTCACGACTGAGCCACTGCTCACGCCCCGCCGCCGCGCAAACCATCGAGACACTGTGCCGGATGGGAGTGATCACGCTCGAATACCACGACGGACAATGCCTCGTGGTCGCAGCCGAAAACAGAAACAACTGAATTAATCACCTATACAACCAAATCCATTATGCTTAAACACTTATTAATCGCCTCCCTCGCACTGACCGCCTCGGTCGGCGCCCTGGCCGACGCCAAAGTGGAAAACCCCGACAGCACAGGATTCAAGTTCACCGACGTCAAAACCGTCAAGTGCACTCCTGTCAAAGACCAGAACAAATCCGGAACTTGCTGGTGCTACTCCACCAACACCTTCTTCGAAAACGAAATCCTGCGCAAGACCGGTAAGCAAATCCATCTTAGCGAAGGATTCGTGGTTTACCACTGCTACCTCGACAAAGCCGTCAAATACATCCGCATGGACGGCCGCATCAACTTCGCCGAAGGCGGCGCCGCTGCCGACGTGCCCTACGTGTGGAGCCTCTACGGAATGGTCCCCAACGAAGTGTACACCGGCATGACCTACGGAGACACCAAGTTCGACACCGGCGAACTCACCTCAGCACTCACCGGATACGCCAACGTGATCAACCAACGCAAACGCAAAAAACTCAACGGCTCGTGGATCGAAGGACTCAAGGGAATCCTTGACGCCTACATGGGTAAACTGCCCGAAACCTTCACCTATCAGGGCAAACAGTACACCCCGCAGAGTTACGCCCAGTCGCTGCCCATCAACATGAACGACTACGTGGCCATCTGCTCTTTCACACACCACCCCTTCTACAAACCCTTCATCCTTGAGGTGGCCGACAACTGGCTCTGGTCGGAGTACCAGAACGTGCCCATGAACGAAATGCTCGAAATCGCCAACAACGCCATCGACAAAGGCTACTCCATCGCTTGGGGAGCCGACGTGAGCGAACCCGGATTCAAATGGCGCAAAGGCTACGCCATCCTCCCCGTCGAGAAGAAAATGGAAGACCTCGCCGGCAGCGACATGGCACGCTGGGCACGCCTGAGCGACAAAGACCGCGAAACAGAGAAATGGGACATCAAAGGCCCCGTCGAGGAAATCGAAGTCACACAGGAACTCCGTCAGGAATGGTTCGACAACAAAGAGACCACCGACGACCACGGTATGGTGATCATGGGACGCGCCGTTGACCAGAAAGGCAACCGCTACTTCAAAGTCCAGAACTCCTGGGACACCAACCAACTCTATGACGGCTACTTCTACTGCTCAGAGGCCTTCTTCCTCGGCAAGACCATGAACATCATGGTGCACAAAGACGCCATCCCCGCCCACATCGCCAAGAAAATGGGACTGAAATAAACCGAAACAACTCACCAAAATCAACACACTCCCCACCGGTCGCTACGGTGAGGAGTGTGATTGTTTTATGTAACATATTTGCCGATTCCGGCTTTTTTGAGTAATTTTGTGCCAAAGTAACCAACACACCCGATATGACTATGACACGTAAATCCCTCTCCGCGCTTTTGCTCATCGCCCTGCTCGCATGCCTGCCCTGCGCCGCGCAACGCCTCGCCATCCTCAGCGACATACACGTCACGCCCGGTAACGCCAACGAGACACAACTGCGCAACGCCGTGGCGGAAATCAACGCCTGCGACGCCGACGCCGTACTGCTCACAGGAGACCTCACCAACGAAGGATCCGACGAGCAACTCCGTAACGTCAAGCGAATCCTCGACGGCATCACAAAGCCCCTCTACGTCATTCCCGGAAACCACGAGAACAACTGGAGCCAATCGGCCTGCAAGACATTCAACGACCTTTGGGGAAGCGACCGGTTCGTGTTCCAAACCGGACAACTCCTTGTGGTGGGGCTCAACTGCGGGCCGTTCATGAAAATGGGCGACGGACACATCAAGCAGGAAGACCTACTCTGGCTCGACCGGACGCTCGCCGACCGTGTCAAACCCGGTATGAAAGTGCTCTCCGTGAACCACTACCCCCTGCTCGACGACCTTGACAACTACCTCGACTACGTGGCCATTCTCAAAAAATACCCCGTCATCACCCACCAGTGCGGACACTACCACCGGTGGAAACAATACGAAACGGCAGGAATTTCCGGCCTGATGGTGCGCGCGCTCGACATGGGCAGCGGCAACTATGGCTACACCCTGCTCAACGTGGACCTGAACCGGAACTGGATCCACGTCTACGACAAGCAACTCAGCCATGAGCCCGAACTCCGTTACGCCTACAAAATCAACACCGAATTCGACGCCGTCAAAACGCCACAGAACACATATAACGTCCCCGCGCCTTTCAAAGTGGAGAAGGTCTACGCCGACAAGGCTTCCATCTTCACCCGCCTCGGAATAGACAAAGAGAACATCTACTTCGGCAACTCGCTCGGCCAGGCAAAAGCCATCAGCAAAACCGACGGTGCCGACCTGTGGAGTTTCCAAACCGACGCCATGCTCTTCTCCCGGCCCGCGGTTGACAAGAAATACGTTGTCATTCCCACCGCCGACCGCCGGCTGCTCTGGCTCGACCGTCGCACAGGAAAAAAACAATACCAACACGTCGCCAACGGGCCATACGTGGCCGACGGCGTGGTTAAAGACGGCATACTCTACCAGGGCGGATACAAAACCTTCCAGGCGTGGAACATCGCCCGGAAAAAAATGCTCTGGCAATACGACTCCATCAACAACTACTGCCAAGCCGCGCCCGTGGTGAGCGGAAACGATGTCATCTTCGGCGCATGGGACACCAACCTGAGAAACCTCGACCGCAAAACCGGCCGCCTGCGATGGAAGTGGAACAACGGAACGCGCAACAACCTCTACAGCCCCGGCAACGTCGTGCCAGCCGTCACAGCCGACAAAGTCGTCATCGTCGCCCCCGACCGCGTAACAACAGCCATCAACCGAACCGACGGGCAACAAATCTACCGCGAGAAAAACAGCAACAAAGTGCGCGAAAGCCTCGGACTGAGCGCCGACGGGAAAACCGCCTACGCCAAAACCATGGACGGAGAACTCGTTGCCATGTCAACCGAAACCGACCAATACCGGCTGCTCTACAAAGTGGACCTCGGATTCGGCTACGAGCACGCACCCTGCATCGTGCTTGAGCACAACGGATACGTCTACCTCGGCTCGCGCCGCGGAATGCTCGCCGTGGTGGACACGCGCACACGCGCCTTGGCCTTCACCTACCGCCTCGGATCCAGCGAAGTGAACGGATTCGAAGTCGACAGCAACGGCGACGTCTACTGCTCACTGATTGAAGGAACCATCTTCCGCATCTCGACACGATGATAATATGTTAATCCGTAACAAACAACGGATTAAACAGGCACAACGGACATGATTGCAGTTGCAGGGGAAAAACAAATTTATAGAACCCAAATTAACAAACACATCTTCCCTTGATGATCAGTCTAAAGCTGTTTCTCTTAAAAAAATCACGAAAGAATTTGAAAATATTTTGCCAACTCGAAAAATAGCCGTAATTTTGCATGTGGAATCTTAGCGAAGACTCCGTTCTGAGGCCGATTTTTCCGGCTTCGAAAATTTTCATAAAGTAGCGTTTTTGTTTTATCCCCAACTCGAAATCGGCAAAATTTCATAGCAAAGGGATAGGCAGTAGAAACGCTCACGCGTGCTTAATTGTACCCCATTCACTGGGTTTTTTACAATAGGCATGGTGTGGGGTTACTGTTTATTTTTGCTAGGGCTTTGCCGAGCCTCGAGATGGATAAACAATAAAAGTCCCACACTACTTATTTTATTCATCAAACCCAAACCCAATGCCGAATGTCGGGGCTTCATGAGGCGCACACAAATCATCATGAAACAAATTACTAAACTCCTGAGCATGCTGTGCCGCAAGGCGCATCTGCCGGCGGTCGCGCTTCTCGCGCTCCTTTCCGGCCTCGCCGCCCACGCCGATGTGGTTATCAACGAAACCACCTTCCCCGACGAGAATTTCCGCAACTTTATCCTCAGCCAGCCCTACGGCACCGACAGCGTGCTCACCGACGCCGAAATCGCAGCTGTAAAGGCAATCAACGTTAGTATGGTAACTCATGTCAACTCACTGAAAGGTATCGAGTACTTTACCGCGCTTGTAATTCTAAGATGCGAAAACACTTGGCTAACGTCACTTAATCTCAGCCAAAACACCGCGCTTAGATACTTGTATTGCATGAACACCTACTTGAACTCGCTTGACGTGAGCAAAAACACCGAACTGGAGTATTTAAACCTTTATCGGAACTACATCGGCGCACTGGATGTGACAAACAACAAGAAACTCGACTTCCTCCAATGCGGCTATAACCGCCTGAAATCGCTTGACGTGAGCCAGAACACAGAACTGAAAAAATTTGACTGCACTGGAAACTTGC